>JAUUYW010000062.1 GCA_030590265.1 Candidatus Krumholzibacteriia bacterium | reverse complement strand
GATGAGTCATCAGGGACTACGTCCGGTCTTTCGAATATGGCCCTCGGCTTGGTTAAGAAAATTGCAGGCATTGCCACCCCCTCTGTGAAGGGGCGTTCGTCGTCATTTTCCGGTGGCTAGACAGAATGCCAGGCTATTTAGGAATAATCGTTTCCCCCCCTTTAACGATACACACTCTTAACTTCCCCCCAAGCTGCCGGATTGTTCTCAAACGAACAAGAACCATTCATCTGAAAACCAAAGGCCGATTCGTGCAGCCCGGTGGAAATAATTTCCCCTCCGGCCAAAAGCACCGATGGGTAGGCAGGATCCAGGCTGCTGGGATCGGATCCACTGAGAGTCAGGGTGGTGGGAGTATTGCTTATGTCGATGTACATCATGTTCAGAGTGGCCAGCAGGGTGGCGTCGCTGGTGTAGGTGGGGGAGCCGAACCCCACCACCAGATTGCCATCCGCACCCAGGTTCAGGGCCTGGCTGTTGGCAAAGGTGGTGCCCAGGTGGATCAGTTCCGACCCGTACTGGAAGCCCAGTTCAAAACCATACAGGTCCGAAAAAGTAGGCCTGGTCAATACAATGTAACAAGGCACCTGGCTGTTGGTCGAGACAGCTTCGAGGCAGTCGGAATCTGCGTCGGTGTCAAAATACAAGCCGATAACATTGTCGTCCTCATCGATTACGGCCAAGGCCACACCTGCCAGCAACAGAGCAGAAATAAGGAAAAGCAGGACTTTATTCATGATTAGTGCCCCCGGGGATACGGGATAAACAAATTGGCCGTATGGTTGGAAACCAGGCGAACGGCGACGAATTTTTCCAGCGGAAGTGTAGGGGCAGAACCCGAGCGAGGTCTTGATGTGGAATTGAGCTGGTGAATTCAGAATAAGGAAAATATCGCCTCCGCGCAAAAAAAAGCCCGGACCTCGAAAGGCCCGGGCTAGGAAATACCAGTGGCTGATGCTACCAGATTTTCACTCGCTTCTCGGGTGTGAGGTACATCTTGTCGCCTTTTTTCACATCAAACGCGTCATAGAACGGGGTGAAGTTGGCGAGGGAACCAAGGGGACGGAATTCCGAAGGAGAGTGCACGTCGGTGGCCACGCGGTTGCGCAATTCCTCTTCCGTGTACTTGCTTCGCCACACCTGGCCAAAGCCCATGAAAAACCGCTGCTCGCCGGTGAATCCATCGAGTACCGGAGAATTCTTGCTGGCCTCGGACATATGGTAGGCCTTGTGGGCGATGGTCAGTCCCGAAAGGTCGCCGATATTTTCGCCCAAAGTGAGCTCACCGTTGATGTACAAATCATCCAGGACTTCGTAGCCATTGAACTGCTCCACCAAACCCTGGGTGCGTTTGCCAAATTCTTCCAAGTCGGCTTCGGTCCACCAGTTGCGCATGTTGCCGTCACCGTCGTACAGGCTGCCCTGGTCGTCGAACCCATGACCCATTTCATGGCCGATGACCGCGCCGATGCCACCATAATTGACAGCGTCGTCCGCTTCCAGGTTGAAGAATGGTGGCTGCAGGATGGCGGCCGGGAAGACCACTTCGTTGCGGGAGGGGCTGTAGTAGGCGTTGACCGTTTGCGGACTCATGCCCCATTCCCAGGTGCGGATGGGTTCATCCAGTTTGGCCAGGTCGTCCTGGAAGTTGAACTGACGGGTGCGCACAATGTTGCCCAACAAATCGTCGGCCTTGATTTCCAGCCCGGAATAGTCTCGCCAGCGGTCGGGATAACCGATCTTGGGTGTGAAGGCGGCCAGTTTGCGAAGGGCTTCTGCTTTGGTTTCGTCACCCATCCACTCCAGGTTGCTGATGGCCTCGCCATAAGCGCCCCGCAGGTTTTCCACCAGGTCCATCATGCGAACCTTGGCTTCGGGAGTGAAATGACGGCTCACATAAACCTGTCCCACCACTTCGCCCAATACCCCGTTGACCAGGTCGACGCCGCGTTTCCAACGGGGTCGTTGTTCTTGCTGGCCGCTGAGAGTTCGGTTGTAGAAGTCAAAATTCTGATCGTCGAAATCACTGCTGAGCATGCCGGCGGCGTTGTTCAATAAATTCCATTTCAGGTAGATTTTCCAGGTATCGAGACTTTTGTCAGCGAACAACTGGCTGAAACCGTCGATGTAGGAAGGTTGGTTGATGTTCAGGTCGTAACGACCAGCGATGCCTGTTTCATCCCAGAAGGCAGCCCAGTCAAATGCTCCACTGCGGCTGGACATTTCCGCCACGTTGGTGGGGTTGTAGAGTTTTTCGCTATCCCGGTTCTCCACATTGGTCCAGTGCAGTTCGGCGATTTCAGTTTCCAGATCCATGATTTTCTGGGCGGTGCGGGCAGGATTGGTCCAGCCGGCCAGGCGGAACATTTTCTCCAGGTGCAGCACATAGGCCTTGCGGATGGACCGGAAGCTCTCATCCTCGTTGAAATAATAATCGCGGTCGGGCAGACCGAGACCACCTTGCCACAGGCCGGGGATATAGCGGGTGGCGTCTTTGTCGTCAATAGTGACAAAGAGATGGAAGGCTCCGCCGGCACCGGTCTTTTGACTGCGGCCCAGCCAGCGGGACATTTCGGATTTGTCGGCCAAATTGTCGATAACCGCCAGTTCATCCCTGATGGGATCCAAACCCAGGGAATTGAGCCGCGCCGTGTCCACGACGCTGTTGTAAAGATCGGCAACCTTCTGCTCGGGAGATCCGATTTTCAGGTCACTGCGGGCGGCAACTTCATCAATGATGGCTTTGACGTCGCTGCGGCTTTTTTCACGCAGTTCGTAAAAAGCTCCATCGCTGGTCCGGTCGGCAGGAATGACGGCCGTTTTCATCCAGGTGCCATTGATGTAGTTGTAAAAATTATCCTGGGGGCGAACCGATCGATCCATGTTCTCGGTGAAGAGGCCGCTGGTGAGAGTGGCTTGATTGGTGGATTCTTCTTCCTGTTCGCCCTGACCACAGCCGGTAAGGAGCAAGCCCAGGGCAAGGGCAATCAGCAACCCGTTCACGATTCGTTTCATCACAGTCTCCTGAAAATGGGGGATGGGGGCAGAAAACAGATATTTAACGAATAATGGCCACCGGAAGTTGCGGTTCAAAGATAAATAATTGTAGAAAAAACATGACCAGCACTCGCCGGGCTCCATCCCGGCTTTAAGTAGCTGTTATTCCCCAGGTTGCAGTCGATCCAGCCACCGGTAAAGTGTCACCCGACTGATTCCCAGGTTGCGAGCCACATGGCTTTTGTTTCCACCGGCCCGGTTGATCAGAACATTCAGACTGCTCCAGGTCATCCCACCCACGGGCTGCTTGTCCACCTGGGCACTCCCGGTGTTGACAGTCCCTTCAGGCAGCAGGAATTCCAAGGCGGCACCGGCTGTTCCGGTGACCCGGCGCAACCGCACTGATTGTCCCAAATCCCGGTTCAACCAGGCTCTTTGGGCCACTGATTCCAGTTCGGCCACGTTGCCAGGCCAATGATGGCAAGACACCGCATCCAGAGCCTGGAAATCGAAGAGGGAACGAGCTGAAAGGGTGCTGCCTTCCAGCCGCGTCAGGAAATGGTCCAACAAAGGCATGACATCTTCGGAACGATCACGCAAAGCGGGCACCGGCACGGTCATCAACGAGAGTTTGAAGTGCAGATCAGGGCGCAGGCGTCCCGAGGCCACGGCTTCTTTCAAGTCGATGTTGCTGGTGGCGATGATGCGCACATTGGCCCGTCGCTGGCGGGAGTCGCCCAACGGACGGTAGACGCCGTCTTTGAGCAAGTCCATCAGTTTGCCCTGGATGGACCGTGGCAGATCGGCAACATCGGACAGCAGCAAAGTGCCACCTTCAGCCTGGGCCAACAAACCGGGTACATCGGCCAATCCACCCTTGCCCGGGCGGGTTTGACCAAAGAGTTCACGGGCCAGCACATCATCGGCGGTGGTGGTGCAATTCACTTTGACCAGGGGACGACTGCCCCGGGGACCGGTCTCGTGGATACGATGAGCCAGGAGCTCCTTACCCGTGCCTTGTTCACCGGTGATCAACACCGGAGTATCATAGCGGGCAAAACCATCGCAGGTGCGCAGGACTTGTTGCATTCCGGCAGACACAGCAATCACCCGGCTGGCAGGAGCCATGCGGGCGGAGAAGGACACCGGGCGAACCGAAGGATCACCTTGCACCAAACGCCTGCGGGCCAACCCACTGATCATGTCCTGGATCTGGTTGTTCAGGAATGAAATCCCCAAATCCTGGTTCAACTGTTGAGCCGTCAGGGCACTCTGCCAGGCTTCGTCCAGCAGACGGCTGCTGGCTGCACCGGCGTTGCCGGTATCAATTTGCCGGGCCAGAATAGTGGCCAGAAAGTGCTCGGCAATCATGGTCTCATGCCGGGCAGCCAAACTTTGCAAGGTGTCGATGGCCGAGCGGAGATGGTCACCGGCAGCTTTCCAACGACCCAGGTTGGCCGAGTTGACACCCAGACAACGCCTGGTCACGGCAGATTCAAAACGATCGCCAACTTCTCGGCACAAAGCCAAAGCGTCGTTCAAAACGTGGTGGGCTTCTTCGTGCCGACCTTCCAGATCAAGGCACTCACCCTCGCGGCGCATCAACTCCATGACCAAATCGCCGCGGGGAGCCAGGGCTCGGGCCACGGCCAGTCCACGCTGATAATAGCGACGGGCTTCGGCGGGGTTGCCTTCATCCCGGAACACATCACCCAGAAATTCCAGGGCCAAGCCTTCTTCGCGGGCCAGACCATTTTCGGGAGCAAGGGTGTAGGCTTCCATCAGGGCCCGGCGGGCCGCGGTGAAATCGCCTCGCAGACGTTGCACGTTGCCCCAGGCAATGCGGGCGCGGCAGGTCATGTCCGGAGAATCGACCACCAGCTCCAGCTCTTTTTCCAGCAATTCAATGGCCAGGTCGTAGTTGCCCTGTTTGTAGCTCACGATGGACAGGTTTTGATAGTTCTGTGCCATGCGCAGGGTTGCACCCAGGCCGGTGTTGATTTGCAGACTTTTTTCGAACCAAAGTCGGCCTTCGTTCAAGTGTCCCATGGAAAGATGGGCCCAACCCAGGAAGTTGGCGGCTACGGCCTGCCGACCCGGTTCATTCAAAACCAGGAAGGCGCTGTCGGCAAATTCCACATGGGGAATAGCCTCGGTCAGAAAACCTTGCCAGCGCAGGGCCGCACCCAGCAAAAGACGCAATTCAGCCAGGTTCAAATCCACTTGCCCGGTTGTGTCTTTCAACAATTGTTCGGCGGTATTCTGAACCAACTCATAATTTTCAGCGAAGAGCTGCAGGTTCAATTCAAGAACCACCGCCGCAGGATCCTGGGCATTGAGGTGTCCCAGTTGGCGGGCTGTTTCCAGCCAATGGCTGCACAAATTGTGGCGCTTCAGTTCGATCAAACACCAGGCTTTCAAAAGGGCCGCTTCGCGCAGGCAGGCATTTGGTTCTGTGCTGACGGTGCCCGCATTGTCCTGGGGACCAAAGAGGGTATTCAAAATGGCCAGAGCTTCTTCAAGGCGCCCTTCCAAATGCAAGCTGCGGGCTTGATGGAAAGCGTCGGGAACCAAACCGAAAGGTTCGGGCACCATCCCTTGGTTTTCATTGATACAATCAGGGCGCACGGTGCCACCTCCCTTCGGAGATGTTCCGTCTAAGGCTTCCGGGACCAAAAATGGTCGGGGTTTCGGAAAAATCACTGACCTGAAAAACAGGTATGAATTGGTTGTTTCCCAGATCAATCAGGACCAGGAAATAAGCCGGGACAAAATAACCTTTGGCTACGGGTTCCGGCTCAGGAATCACATGGGGACGAGGCTGCAAAACACCATCACCGGGATCACCTTCGTTATGCATTTCGTAGGGATTTTTGGCTTGAGTTCCAGGGGCGGATAACAAAAGTACCGCCAAAAGAAATAGGAATGCCATGGCCCGTCGGGGGACGGCCAATAGAATTCGTGAAACCATAAATACGGCTCCTGGATGGGAACGTTAGTTCCGTAAAAAGAATTGCTGACTGATTTCCTTATCTAACGCCGGTTGCAACTTGAGCAACGTCGCGGGGGCATGATCGATCCTTCGATCTTTCGATCCTTCTAGCGAGTGATGAATTCTGTAAGCCACACTAGCACCGGACTTGCTAAACAGTCAAGTCATTTTTCTTATTGTGGGCAATAGTGAGCAGTTGTAACCCATCTTGTCTCGTTGTGGTTCCATTTAGTTGATTAATTGTGATAAATGTGTTTCACGGGTGGTGTAACATTGGCCCGGAATCCGGGAGTGTTACAGGTGGATGTAACAGGTTGGTTTTCCTTATCCCACACCCAAAAATGAGTGGTTGCAGGGGCCAAAGTGGTATTGATAGCGGCATTCAACCGCTGAATAATCGTACAATTGCCAAATTTGGGGGAAATCGGAAAAAAATCCAAAAAACAGAGAGGTTGTGGACCATTGGCTGATGGATTGTGAAATTTGACCTTTCCCGGAGTCCCAAAAATGACAAAAAGCCCCGGGAATGCACCCGGGACTTTGGCGACCATCATCGTACTTGGGTAGAAGGAGCGCTACTCCATATACCAGCGGAAACTCAGAAGGGCATTGTGGCTGGAAATTTTGGTATCATCCAGATCTTGAAAAGCCCCGACCCCAAGATGCCTGTATTCGTAGGCAAAACCAATGGCAGCCGTATCACTCACTCTAAATTCATAACCGGCTCCACCCAACAAATTCCATCCCCATTCCTGGAAGGTGACATTGATTGCGGGCACATTGGCCGAAAAGCTGATGTTGCCCGGTCCAATTCCACCGCGCAGCCAAAATCCCTCACCTCGGGGGAACCAGGACACATCGGCTTGAAACTGGGTGGTGCTGACACTATATGTATTGCCAAAGTAATAGTAGCGGGCTTTCCAGCCGTGCACGCCGATGGAGAAAACCAGATTATCATTGCGAGCCCAGCCAAGGGTCAGCCCACCGGTGAGGTCCACTTCGGTATCGGTTTCACCGGAAAGAATGTTGCCTTCATCGTCGGGGATGGAACCACTCATCCAGTTCCAGCCGGCACCAATGTTGAAACCGACCACCACACCGTCACGATCGTGGCCGCCCAGATCAAGGGCCAGAGCGGAGCCTGCCATCAGCAGAGTGAGAAGGGAGGCCAGGGCAGAAATTTGCAGGAATGATCGCATCAATTTCCTCGTTTCTAAGTTGTGTAATAATTTCCTGCCGCAGTATAATCAATCTGTCTGAAGAGGTCCACACCAGGATGAAAATGTTTTCGAAATAGGTTTTTCGGATTCAACAGTGATTTTCATGGGCGATCGCCAATTCAGCGGTTATATTTCTCCCACCAAAATACTCTACTAATTGGATACGGTTTTTTATGGGGCAGCTCTTTGAAAACCGTGAGAACCCAGGTGGTCTTCGTGAAAGCAATGTTCAAAAATCCTGTGCTCCAGTTTCTCTCGTCGGTGAAACTTGGCGCTGTTCTGATGGTGACCATAGCAGTGGGCAGCATCTTCGGTACATTCATTGAGTCCTTTTACGGTGGAAGGGATGCCGCATATCAAATCATCTATGCCGCCTCCTGGTTTGAAGCCACCCTGGCACTGTTTGTCATCAACCTGATTCTGTCGTTTTTCAAACGCATGCCTTATAAGCGGCAGCAGAGTGGATTCATGTTGCTGCATCTGTCGATGATCGTAATCCTGATCGCCGCCGGAATCACTCGGTATTTTGGTTACGAAGGTGTGATGCCCATTCGCGAGGGCGCCACCGTGGATTATATCCTGTCGGACAAGGTTCACGCCAAAGTAAGCACCGGCAAGCAGGAAGCCAGTTACCCTGTGCGGCTGTTCAAGCCGGGCAAGGTGAACCACTGGCAGGAAATCACTCTTGAAGGTGAGAAGTATGAACTGGGTATCACCGAGTTCTGGTCCAACTTTGCTGAAGTCTATGATGAAGGTCCTGGTGGACCTCCCGGAGTCCAGTTTGGTGTGAGCATGGATGGGGATATTTCCACTCAGGTGTTGACTGCCGGTGAACGCAGTAAAATTGGTTCGGTGCCTGCTCATTTTCTGACTCGTGATTTTTCCGGGGAGATGAGCGTTTCGCCTTTTGGTGATTTGCGAGTGCATTCAGGCGACGAGTCGTGCAGCATCCCGGTGGGAGTTCCTGATGGCACGGTGCACAATTGTGGCGACCTCAAATTGGAAATTGTCGAATTCCAGACATCGTATTCAGTGGGTGGAGAATCCAACCCCAACGGCCCCATGACCAATCCCATGATTCGGGTGGTCATTAGCAACAATGATGGGAGCAGCGGAGAGCGCCTGCTCTTTGCCCTGCATCCCGATTTCAGCATGGGCCACGGCGGCGGTGAAGATGGTGGTGAAGATGGTGGCGATGATCCTTTCGCCGACCTGGACCTGCTGTATTCCGTGAGCTCAGGGATCGAATTTGCCTACAATGCCAACGATGGTTTGCAGGCCAGGGCGTCATTCCTCATTTCTGCCATGGACATGAACTCGGAGGACAGCTCGGAAATTGAGACGGGTCAGGTGTTCACGGTGCAGGAAGAAGTGCTCTACATCAATGATGCCCAGGGTTTCAGCTTTGTGCCGGTGAAGGTGATGAGTTCGGTGGTTTTGCAGCCCTCCAACAGCGAGAACTCCAATGCTCCGCCCGCGGCCCGGCTGACCATTCGTGACAGCCAGGGCAATGAAGCTTCGGCCAATTGTGTGAAATATTCTCCGGCCAAACGGGTGGACCTCAATGGTCGCCAGATGAAACTGAGTTTCGGTCCTGTGAGAAGGAAGCTGGATTACAGTTTGACCCTGGATGATTTCGTCTTGAATACCTACCCCGGCAGTGACAATCCTGCCACCTACGAGAGTTATGTGCTGCTCAATGATCCTGGTCAAGGCATCGTCAACGAGAGGTTTCATGTCTATATGAATCACCCGCTGAGTCATCGTGGCAGCAAGCATTTCCAGTCTTCCTACGATCCTGACCGAAAGGGAACGGTGCTCTCGGTGAACCATGATCCCGGCAAATTGCCCACCTACTTTGGCTACACCTTGCTTACCCTGGGATTCTTGTTGGCCATCCTGAAGAACCTGCTGTTCCCTCGCAAGAAGAAGAGTCAGAAAACAGGCAACGCTGCTGCGGTGCTGTTGGTGGGATTGCTCACCCTGGGCGCAGCGGGGAAAACCTTGGCTCAGGAACACAGCCCGGATGATGGGCACAATCATGCCCCAGCGGCTTCCACAGGTTTCGTCACCCTCAGTGATCCGGCCCGGGAACTGGCCAGTCGCCTGGTGATTCAGGATTTCCAGGGGCGCATGAAGCCTCTCGATACCCTGGCCCGGGAAATGACCATGAAGGTGGCCAAGTCCACCAAGTTCCAGAAGCGTCATCCCGTCGACATGTTCCTGAACTGGACGGCGAACCCTCAGTACTGGTGGGACCAGGATGTCATTGGTGTGCGGCACAGTGGGTTGAAAACGCTGCTGGGCGTGACCCCCGAAACCAAACGGGTGAGCATGGCCAGCATGTTCGAAAACGGCAGCTACCGGGTGATGGACCAGGTGCGGGCCGCCCATCGCAAACCCGACCCTGAACGCAGCAAGACTGAGCGCAAACTGCTGACTTTCGATGAGCGATTCAATTTGCTCTACATGACTTTCCAGGGCACGACCCTGCGCATGTTCCCCGTACCCGGCGATGAGAACAACACCTGGCTGGACATTAGCGATGTGGGTTCGCGCCTGACTCCTGAACAAGCCGACCAGTACAACGCTGCCTACAGCAGTTTGCTGCAGGGGCTCAAAACCGGCGACAACAACAAGATCATGGCAGGTTTGCAGGGCATCAACACCATCCAGCATCAGTATGGGGCGGCTGTGATTCCTTCGGATGCTCGCCTGGCTGCAGAACTTTCCTACAACAAGAACCACATTTTCTCCTACATGATGATTCCTCTGCTGGGGGCGTTTTTCATTCTGATGGGTGTTTTCCTGTGGAATCTGTTCAGGAACCGCATGGCCAAGGTGAGTTTCAAAAACATTTTCTACAGCATCGGCATGGCTTTGTATGCCATCGGCGCGGTGGGTATGATTTACGGTTATGTGTTGCGCTGGGTCGCTTCCGGACGGGCGCCTTTGAGCAATGGCCATGAGTCGTTGCTGTTCATCAGTCTGGCCGCGGTGGTTGCCGGCTTGATCAGCGAGTTGATCTTCCGCATCAGTTTGCCCGCCAGTTTGTCGGCTCTGCTGACCCTGATCATTGTGGGAGTCTCCATGCTGTCCATGTTCGACCCGGCCATCGGGCCTTTGGTGCCAGTGCTGGTGTCCTACTGGTTGAACATCCATGTGACAGTGATCACCGGCAGCTATGCTCTGTTCGGCCTGGCCTTCCTGCTCGGGGTGATGATCATGATTCTCATCCTGCTGCGCTCCATCAAAAAGGATGAAGCCAGCCGGGAAAACCTGGATTTCAGCCTCAAGGTGCTGGACAAGATTAACTTCTGGATCCTGGTGGTGGGCATCGGCATGCTCAGCATCGGCACTTTGCTGGGTGGAGTATGGGCCAATGAGAGCTGGGGACGGTATTGGGGCTGGGATCCCAAAGAAACCTGGTCTTTGATCACCATTCTCGTGGCCTCGGTGGGTCTGCATTTCCGTTTTCTGCCCAAAATGCGCAGCGCCTGGCTCAGTGCCGCCTGGAACTGGGTGGTTCTGGACTCAGTGCTGATGACCTACTTTGGAGTGAATTACTTCCTGGTTGGGTTGCACAGTTATGGCGCGGGTGAAGCGGCCTCAGTGCCTGGCTGGGTGCATGGGTTTAACATAGGCATGCTGGCTTTGATTATTGCCAGTGGGGTCATGTTTCAGAGCTACAAGAAGAAAAAGGTCACAGGCTGATGCTTTTTTTGGAACCGGCTTAATTAGCCGGTTCAATCAGCTGGCTCGATCAGAATAACTTCATCGTTGGCCAGGTGGGCCTTGTCGGTAGCAGCCAACTTGTTCACTCGCATGATGGCGTGCAAACCATCGACGTATTCCTGGCCACGCTCGCTGTACTTGTCCAGGGTATCAGCCAGTTCATAACCAGTGGGCTCCTGGCCCTTCTGCCTGATTTCGGCCCGCAATTTTCGCATCTTGGTATAGGCGCGGTGGGTGTTGAGGTTTCTGGTATAGGCTATGACGGCATCCAGCGGTGTGTCGAAGGCAGCCAAACCATAGTCTCCCAGTTCGCTGCGTTGTTCTTTGGGTTTGATGCCTTTGCCGGAAAAATCCCATTGGCCGAACAAGGAGTTGCCCAACAGGGCGAAGCGTGAGGTTCCCCAGCCACTTTCTTCGGCCCCCTGGGCCAATGCCAGGCTGGGCGGGATGGTGTCCACGCGGATTTTCAATTCTGCCAATTGTTCTTCGGTGAGTTGTTTGTCATCTTCCTTGACCACTTTGTATTTTCGGCCCAGATCCAGCAGTGATTTCATTTCCTTGGAGTCAGGATCAGGGCTCATGGCCAATAGGTTTGCCAACTCTTCCCGTTCGGCCACAATCAATTCATTGGCCCGCAAAATCACCGGCGCCAAGAGGCGAAAGAAAATTTCCTTCTTGCGGACCACGGTGATTTTGTCGGATTCGGTTTTCCACCGTGAAGGGATTTTGGTCATGTAGACGCGCGGAATTTCGCGCACGCCTTGGGCCCAGGTCTCGGCGGTGTAGTCCAGGGAATCAAAGAGTTTGAAAATATCTTCGGTGGATCGGCTGACCACGGTGCGATGGGGAAGTTTGCTTTCTCCATTTTTTTCAGCACAACCGGTGGCAGGCATGATTGTCAGGAAAAGCAGGGCCATGGTGATCCATGATGCGGCAGATTTTTTGAAAATATTTTGGAAAAAGTGATTCATTGGACTAGTGCTCCCGGCGAAGAAGGAACTGCAAGGTTGGGCAAAAACATTCATCAGGAATAAACCAAAATTGTCCTGTTGTCCAGCGTTGCTGGTTGGAGTGACCCTCTTGGCGGAAAGTCCAGCCGGCTGGAAAAATCCCACCTTGGTTCAACGAGCAACAGTTAAATTTTTTTTTGGGCGATGTTGTGGCGTAGTCGTGGTTGCAATCTTGGCAGGTTATCACTGAAGAATTGAAGCCTCTCCTTTAGGACTGAATT
>JAUUYW010000560.1 GCA_030590265.1 Candidatus Krumholzibacteriia bacterium | reverse complement strand
GTGATCCAAAGCAACACCCGGGCTTATCACCACTGCATGGGGAAGTTGAGATGGCCAGACGCCGCCCATGACCAGTTCGTCAAAAGCCTGGGGTGCCAGATTGGTCAGGCTTTCGCGTTCCCACCGGCGACGGACCATCTCTTCACTGTTGTCGTCAATACCCAAAACATGGGCACCATGGCGGCGCAGCAAGGCACCGGCGGCGCAACCACTTCGTGCGAGGCCCACCACCCACCAAATTTGACCCTTTACCTCAGGTCTCATGATATACCCAGTTTCTTGATGATGATTTCCATGGCCGAACTGCGCGACCCTTTGATCAGAATCCGGTCCCCGGAAACGGTGTTTTTAACCAACCACTGCACAGCCTCTTGATGACCGGCCATTTGGTAGGCTTCCCCACCATCAGAATTTGAAAATCCCTGGGCCAGACCGTAGGCATTTTCCCCCACTGCCAAAAGGATATTCAACAAACCTTCTCCCAGTTGTTTTCCGGTTTCTTCATGAATTGCCTCACTGTCGGGCCCCAACTCGGCCATGGCCCCAAGCACCGCGATGGTCCGCCCCTGGCCGGAAATATCCACCAGTGAATTCACCGCTGCCAACATGCTGGCAGGATTGGCATTATAGGCGTCATCCAGAATCATTCGATCTTCCCAGGAGAGCAAATGTCCCCGGTGATCCGAGGCTGCAAAATTTTTCAATCCCTGATGCAAAAGACTTTCGGCAATTCCCAGGGCACGACAAGCCAATATGGCTGCGCACAAATTTGCGGCATTGTGGCGGCCGGGCAAGGGGGTTGGCCAGGGTTCATCATCGAGCATGAGACAGCCAATTGGATTTGATTCGGATGACAACCAGGACCAGCGGTGTTCACCGGTTTCATTTCCCCAGGAAACCACTGAACAAGGTGTCCTTTCTACCCACTGATCATACCCGGGGCTGTCTGCATTGAGGATTGCGGTTCCTTCTGCAGGTAGTGCGGGCAAAAGCTCGCCTTTGCCAACAATGATGTTTTCAAGGGAACCAAATTGGGCCAGATGTGCAGGCGCGGCGTTGGTAATAATCCCAACTTTAGGGGCAGTGATTTCGGCCAGAAAGCGAATCGCCCCCACAGCGGAAGCACCCATTTCGATCACTGCATATTGCGTATCAGGCTGAAGGTTCAATAAGGTCAGGGGAAGGCCCAGTTGGTTGTTCAGATTTCCTGGTGTGGCCTGGGTTTTCCCTGCTGCACTGAGCATGGCCCGGATAAAATCCTTGGTGGTGGTTTTCCCGTTGGTTCCGGTGACGGCCACCACTTCGAGGTCCAATCGCCGGCGCCAACAACCAGCAAGATGAGCCAGAGCAAGCTCCGGATCCGCACACAACAGGACCCCACATCCAGATGCAGCACTCGCCTCAAGCAGAGGATCAGTTTGATCTGGATCAGCTGTCCGGGTCAGCACCCAGTGACCCTGGGCCAGAACATTGGCGGCATAATCCCGTCCATCCACATGTTCCCCGGCCAAAGCTACAAACAAGGCCTGTCCGGAAAGGTCTCGCGAATCCAGGCCGGCACCCTGGAATGCTCCATCGATTGTTTGCGGCTGGATTTTTTCCACATTGACGTATTTCATTCCTGATTCGGAGGATAGCATGACCTTGTGAAGCAAATCAGCCTGAATGAGATCCCTGATGTCCTGCTCAATGGTGTATGACTGCTCAGATGCCAATTTT
>JAUUYW010000485.1 GCA_030590265.1 Candidatus Krumholzibacteriia bacterium | reverse complement strand
GTTTGCGGGAATTGAAAGCCGACAATAATTCCGTTGCGGTTTTTCCACCAAACAGAGGCTGAATCAGTGGTTGCACGGCCATGTAGGTGCCATCCCAACCCATGGCGTCGCCCCAGCTCTCCAGATAATGGGCCCGGGGAATGTGCCAGGTGCTTTTTTGGGAGGTGGCGTTGTCCGCATCACTGAGATGGATTCGGTTGGTGGCCTTCATCATGGCCTCGCCAAATTTGAGATCCGCAGGAGCATTGTAAACGGGGTTGCCACCCAGAATCAGCAGCGTTTCGATGGAGCCGGAATTCAAATCGGCCACCAGCTTGCTGATGTCCTGGAACTCGGGCATTTGCATGGGCAGAAAATTGATGGCATGACCCGCGTTACCCAAAGCCTGGTTCAGGCTGTAGACCATGGCATGCACTTCGGCAGGCTGGCGCATACCAGCCAGAAGTAGGCTTTGGCCCCGGTTGTCCATCAAATCCTTGGCCAAGGCAGCCACATGTTCCCCGGCGGCGGTATGACCCCGCCACTTTGTCAAATCTCCACGGCTGAAGCCAGCACCTTCCGGCAGTGGCAGCCCTTCACCCAGAACCAGTTCAGCGGCCAGAGCCCAAACAGCTGGGCCGATTTGCCCGGCAGCAGTGACGAAACGATGATCAGCCTGACCACCGGTGACCGAGAAATTGTTTTCGTAGCAATAGAGGCGATTCATGTGACCGGTGTCCGGGCGACGGCCCAAAGCAAATTCCCGGGCATTGCGCAGAGCTGTGGGATGGTCCTGCATCATGTTCGCATCGAAATCGACGATCACCTGGGCTTTGGTCAGGTCCAACTGGGTTTTGGCCGGGGTTCCGAAGGCCTTGACGGCTCCCATGATCTCATTCACCCGACAAACGGCTTCCCAGGTGTATATTTTGGCACCCTTGCCGGCCAGTCGGCCCATGGTGTACCAAACCGCGGGCGAAGAGGTGACCTCGGTGAGGATGGCCGTCTTCTTCATGCCCCGCTTCAGGTTTTTGGCCTCGGCGAGAAAATCTTCCCAGGAAGGGTTGGCCGTGCGGCCATCAGTGCGTTGAATAAGGCCTCTGCTGCGAGAAGGGTCGTAAAGATCGAGCACACTGGCCTGGGCAAAGGCGTTGGTCGCCCCCTGGCTCAGGCTGATTTCCGGGTTGCCATCGATTTTGATGGGTCTTCCATCGTAACTGGTCGCCAAAAGAGCCAGCGGGACAGGCCCCAACTCCATGGTGGTGGCAAACTTGCGTGTCACGCCAGGATCAACACCCTCGGGACGAGCAGCGTAAGGCATGATCTTTTCTTTGGGCCAGCGACAACCCGCCAACGAAACCAAGGCAATGGAGGCGGACATGACCTGAAGAAAACGACGGCGGCTCATCCCGCTGACGGGAGCATCGATTCCACCCGGGAATTCGTTATCCAGCTGTTCGCGGAACTCATCGGTGTCGGCCAGCTCCTGCAGGCTTCGCCAGTAGTTCTTACCACTCTGGATATCGTTCAGGTTCTCGGACATTCCGGACATTCGCAACCTTCCCTAACGGTGACAGGTGGTACAATCTTCTGACGGGTCGATCTCATGCTCTTTGCGCAGCTCTGCGCCGAAAACGGCAGGATCGCCGGGAGCCTTCCATTCCATGGCCGTCACAAATTCCTTGGGCCGCAGATGGGCTTCGGGAGCACGATGGCAACTCAGGCACCATCCCATGTTCAGAGGCTCTGTTTGTTCAAGGACTTCCATGTTGTCCACACGGCCATGACAACTGACACAACCAACACCGGACTGGATATGACCGGCATGGTTGAAGAAGACAAAATCAGGCAGGTCGTGGACCCGCACCCAGGCAATGGGCTCACCCGACTCGGCGCTGGCTCGCACCAGCTCCAATTTGGGACTTTCGGTTTTGATGTAGGCGTGACAGTTCATGCAGGTGGCGGTGGGCGGAATGTTGGCCTTGGCCGTGGTTTCCACACTGGTGTGGCAATAGCGGCAATCCATGCCCAGTTCCCCCACGTGCAAAGCGTGGCTGTATTCAACCGGCTGAATGGGAGCATATCCGATGGCGGACATATCCGGGGAGAACACGCCCGTGATCAACACCACTGCATAGACCAGCCCACCAAGAGCCCCCAGCGCTGAGATCTCTCGCAGCTGATTGGTCCATTTGGGAAATACAAATCGGTCAGTAGTCGTGGTGTCAGGATCAGGGTTAGAACCCGTATTGAGGTCTTGGTTTTCCGGAGCCAAGCGACTCGCCCCCTTTAGCGTCGAGAAATGGCATACACCAGCTTGCCTAATACTTAATAATCAGATCATGCACCACAAAAGTGCTCATGCTCTACAAAAGTGCAAGTCGAGGTGTGGTTTGCACACACCTCGGCACAACCTGAAATTCGCAAATGCATAATAAGACGGTGACAATATCCTGACAATGAAAAAAGAAGACTTTTTTGAACTTTATAATAGCCTCTCAAATAAGCCACTTAAGTGGCAATCTGAGCTTATCCCACTGTTCAAGTATGTTATCTTGGGGAGTGGCGGAACTTGTAAT
>JAUUYW010000510.1 GCA_030590265.1 Candidatus Krumholzibacteriia bacterium | reverse complement strand
CCCAACTTGTGGTGGACGATGACCCCCAACCCTGCATTGAATTCATCAATCGTGGCAGTGGCTGGGAGGATCTGAATGGCCGCAAGAGAAGTGGCGGCGGCAAAGTCATAATCTTCGGAGACATTATTTTTGCTCCAGCCTCCGTTAGCGAAACTTCTATCACCTGGGATGGTATCAAGTCCCTGTACAAATAGCCTTCTGCCTGCACTGGTTTTTAAGACCAAAAAACAAATCAACCGGACGTCATTTTAGGCGTCCGGTTTTTCTATTTTTTCCGTAATTAAAATGTAAGACCTGCTCTGGATCACAAATAACACTTTTGAAACCATCGTTGTTGCACCAGTCACTGGAGGGGTGGCTAAAAGCATCGGGAGATTGTTGGGAGATGCTGGCGACAACGGAGGTTTCCAAAAAATTCAACGGAAAGTGAGGCCTCATGTTCGTTCCCCCGTCGCGTGGCTTCACCGAAAGAAGAGGCCGGTCAATCCGGCCTCTTTTTATTGAAAATATCCAACAGCAAAGTTGCCGCAGCAGTGGCTGGAAGATCCCCACGAGCAACCCTGTCTTCCAATTCGCTCAACTGCTTCTGAACATCAATGTTGGCCTGAAACATGTTGGTCAAACCTTCACTGACCAAGTCATGCAGCCATTGCCTTTCCTGGTCCTGCCTCCGTTTTTGGTGCACACCCGAAGCGCGGGTCAGGGCATCAAATTTCTCCACGACAGCCCAGATTTCGTCAACACCCGCTCCCTTGAGAGCTGAAGCGTTGAAAGCACCAGTCCTCCAACCTTCAGTGGCGGGCCTCAAGTAGTGCAAAACCCGTTCGAACACTGACCGAGCCAATTGCGCGGCCTGAAGTCCTGGACCATCGGCTTTGTTGATCAGAATGGCGTCGGCAATTTCCACCACACCTTTCTTGATACCCTGCAGTTCGTCCCCCGCGCCGGAAATGAGAATCAGCAGGAAGAAATCCACCATGCTGCGCACCAGAATTTCACTCTGCCCCACACCCACGGTTTCCACCAGAATCACATCATAGCCGGCGGCCTCAAAGAGCATCATCGTCTCGCGGGTTTTGCGGGCCACACCACCAAGAGTGCCCCCACTGGGGGAAGGCCGGATAAAGGCGTTGGGATCGGCCGCCAGTTTTTCCATGCGGGTTTTGTCGCCGAGAATACTGCCGCCGGTCAGGCTGCTTGAAGGGTCCACGGCCAGAACGGCAACTTTGTGGCCTCGGGCAGTGAGCCGGGTGCCGAGGGTTTCAATGAAGGTGCTCTTGCCTGCGCCCGGTACGCCTGTGATACCCACACGACGGGCGGGTTTGCGCTGGGGAAGCAGGGTGGTCAGGACTTCCTGGGCCAATTCCTGATGAGCGCGAGAACCGGACTCCACCAAGGTGATGGCCCGGGCCAGCAGAGCACGGTCGCCGGACAAGACGCCGTCGATGTATTGCTGAGCGGTGAGAAGTCGGCGACGAGGGCTGGTATCGCCCTCGGAAATGGCGGAATTGTCGGGCAGGCCGTCGTGCTTATCGTTCACACCGGGCCTAACGCTCAAAGCTGATGGTTTCTTTTTTTTGTGGTCTTTGTTGGCCATGATCCATCCGTGATGAGCACTTGGTTGAAGAGCCTTGAATTCCCATATCATTTACCACGATTGTCCCTTTTTGGCAATCATCGAGAGCAAAATCTCCACCCTGTTGACATTACTTTATCAAACATGCTAAATTCAACTCACAATTTCCCTGGCTAGTCCTAACAAATGAAAGATTGGGGGCAATCAATATCCGTTAACCAAAAATATTGAAAACCGTTGCTTTTTTCAGGAGGGAAAAACATGCGACATTATATTTTTCGGCACCTGGTAATTTTGTCCTGCCTGGTTTGCGCACAAAGCCTTTTCTTGGCCTGTCCAACCCTGGCCGTCCCCCAGTTCGGTGTCTATTTCGATGAGGCCGGAACCCAAACCCAAATCACAACTTCAGGTCAGCCCCAAACCGTCCCCATCTTCCTTATTCTCCGGGAACCAGGAGCCGACGAGCATCTCACCGAATGGGAATGTCGGGTTTCCACTTTGGGCAACACCTATTTGCTACCCTGGCAGTTGGCTGGCAATGGAATCAATCAATTTTCCGACAATGAATTCAGAGTCTATTTGCCAGAACCTTTGCCGCCAACCGAAGTCACTGTCCTTGCCACCGCACAACTTCTGGTCACCAGCTCAGATACCTCTTCACAGATTTACGTGCATTCCCTTGATGATCCCAGTGTTTTCGCACCTTTGGAGCCTGGGCCTTACTTTCCCTACCCCATCCATCAGCCTGCCGTG
>JAUUYW010000464.1 GCA_030590265.1 Candidatus Krumholzibacteriia bacterium | reverse complement strand
ATCGAGGGAAATTCCCAAGGACCACTGGAGACTTTCTGATATGCCTTTGCGAAAAAAAATCAACGAAGTGCAGGTGGGCCTGCTGACCACCATTGCGGTGGTGGTGCTGGTCATCGGCATGATGTGGTTCAAGAATGTGGATCTTTCCGATGAGCAGGTGCGATACCAGGTGGACTTTGCCCGGGTGGAAGGTTTGCGCCAGGGCGACCGGGTTCAAATCCGTGGTATTCGCATGGGTGAAGTGGAGTCACTGACCTTGCTTTCCACAGCGGTCCGGGTGCAGATCAAAATGTCCGGGAAAGCCGACTTGCGCCAGGATGCCATCGTGATTTTGGGAGAAAAGGGCCTCGTCGGCGAAATCGTCCTGGAAATTGATCCGGGTCAGGGAGACAAGGCCATTGAAGGTTACATTTTTCAGGGAAGAACCGCCGGCACCATCGCCGCCATGACAGACGCGGCCGGGGAGGCCTTGGCGGAAATGCTGGTTTTGACCAGCAAAGTGACCGAACTGGTGGGTGAGGTCAAAGAGCAGGGCAAGGTGGTTGAGACCTTGAACCAGGCCCACGAAACCCTGGGAAAAATCGATGATATGATCGAAAAAAACCAGGCCGATATCGAGGTCAGTCTGGCCAATCTGGTGGTGGCCACCGAAGGATTGCGCGCATTTGTGGAATCGGGCCAGCTGGATACCGCTTTCGAAGACATTGGCGGAGCCCTGGCCGGCGCCGATAGTCTCATGAATAATTTGAATACCGCCGCCAATCGTCTTAATGTGGTTCTGAACAAGATGGACAGCGGGGATGGATCCATGGCCAAACTGCTCAACGATCCACTGCTGTACGATCGCGCCGATTCGACCATGGCTTCGGTCAAGCGCCTGGTGGATGCCATGCGCCGCAACCCGAAGCGCCATTTCAAAGTCAACGTTGTGGATTTCTAGACGGCTGAGGAGGCCAGCAATGAGCGACCCAAGGAAAGATGCCATGATCAAGGCCATCAAGGACGCCCTGATGGTAGAGGTCAAGGGACAACAGCTTTACAACCATGCGGCCAAAGAAACCAAGGATGCCGCTGCCCGGGCCATGTTCGAGATGCTGGCCAAGGATGAGGATGACCATGTGAACATCCTGACGGCCCAGTACAAAAGCCTGTTGAAAGACGGCAAAGTCGACTTGAGCCTTATCGACCCGGCTGAAGTGGATCATGGCAGCCAAACGGTTGTGACCGACGATTTCAAAAAATCCATCAAACGGGGCAACTTCGAGATGGCCATCATCTCCATTGGTTGCGACCTGGAGAACAAGGCTATTGCCTATTACCGCGACCAGGCGGCCAAGACCGAAGATGCCGATCTGAAACAGCTTTTCACCTGGTTGGCCGAATGGGAAGATGGGCATCTGGAGCAGTTGCTGGAGTTGGAGAAAATCTACCAGGATGCCTATTGGTCTGATCAGGGTTTTTCTCCCATGTAGCACCAGGTCATTCAAGAAGCTCTTATTTGTTCCAAGCCCTTGCCTTTGCAGGGGCTTTTTTTCTCAAGAGGCCACCTTTCTGGCCGAAAAAAACCTCAGATAATAATAACCAGCGGTTGCAACCGCGGAATTGTCCTGAGGTGGAAAATGAAGATTTTGCATAAAATCGGTTTGGTGGGTCTGGTGCCAATTATGGCTCTGGTGGCATTTTCGTTCGTGGTTATTTCGCCGCGATTGACTTTGAAGGAAGATGCTTCGCGCTGGGAACAATCGGTCAATCTTCTGGCGGATTGCTCTCACTATATCCACTTGCTGCAAATTGAACGGGGTGCATCCGCCACTTACCTTAAGGGCGGATTCAGCAAGGGCAGGCTGTCAGAGTTTCGCAAGGATACGGATGTTGAAAAAAACATTTTTCTCACCAAAATAAAGATGCATGCTCCGGATGCAGCTACGGAAAATACCCTGGCTGCGACGGCGGCCAAGGTAACCGAAATGCGTCGCCTGGTTGATCAGGGAAAACCCGTCGGTGAAGTGGTTGGCGGTTTTTCGGGCTTGATCAAGGAATTCACCAACTATCAAGCCCAGGTGATCCAGCAGAAAACCGGCAAAGGCCTGGGCAAACGCATGGGGACTCTGATGGTCCTGGAAATGGCCAAAGAGAATGCCGGTCAGTTGCGGGCGGGGTTGGCCTCAAAAGTGTCTGCTGACGAACCGTTGGATTACAAGGGAATCGAAAAGCTGGCGTCATTGATGAATGGGGTTGAACTCGGCGTAAACGCACCAGGCTTGGTCATGACCAAGACCAACCATGATGGACTGGCCTCTCTTCAGGCTGGACCTGATTGGGTGTTTACCAAAGGCGTATACCAGGCTGTCCTGGCCAAATCCAGCACTGGCAATTATGGCTATAATGGTGGCACGGTTTTCCAAACCATGACTTCCTACATCGACGGTCTCGGAGTTGTGCTGTTCGGTCAGCAGGATGCAGTGATCCAAAGAGCAGCCGATATCCGAAAAATCGCAGGGCAGGACCTGATCTTGTGGACCAGCATTCTGATCCTGGCCCTGGGTTTGGCCACCGGATTTTTGGTGTATTTCACCCGCGACATCACCCGAACTTTGAAGGAAGCTGTCCAGCTTTCCCTGGCGGTAGCCGAGGGTGATCTGAGCCAGCGTCTTGAAAAACAATCCAATGATGAGACTGGACAACTGGTGGAAGCGTTGAACTCCATGATCACCGGGTTGGATGCCAAAGCCAAGATTGCCGAGCGCATTGCCGAAAAGGAT
>JAUUYW010000582.1 GCA_030590265.1 Candidatus Krumholzibacteriia bacterium | reverse complement strand
GGAGCGCATACGTGGGAGTTCCAAAATACGCGAACCGGGCACTGGTTCCACATCAGCGACCGCGCGATTCGATGGACCGATGGCCGCATTGTTCGTCTTGAAATCGCCACCGACATCACCGAGAGAAAGCTTTCCGAACAAAAGGTCAGAGGCTCCCTCAAGGAGAAAGATGTTCTCCTGCGTGAAATCCATCATCGGGTGAAAAACAACATGCAGGTTGTGACCAGTCTGCTCAATCTTCAGGCCCGAAAAATTACAGACGAGGCGGCCCTGACCGCCATTCGGAAAAGCCAGGACCGCATTCATGTGATGTCTCTTGTTCACGAAACACTTTATCAGTCGGATGATTTGAACAGCATTGCCATGAAACAGTTTTTCACCCGCCTTGCCGACGATATCGCCAGGCTCTATTCCGCATCGGAAAAATCCATTGAATACCAGGTGGTGGCCGATGACGTCACCCTTTCCATCAACGATGCTATTCCCGTTGGTCTCATTGCCAATGAGCTGCTGACCAATGCCTTCAAACACGCGTTTGCGGACGGGCGATCCGGGAAGGTTCGCATCGTGCTGCAAAAAATGGACACCGGAACCATGGAACTGATTGTTTCGGACAATGGTGTGGGGATTCCAGAGAGTATCAACCCGCTGGAATCAAAAACCCTTGGGCTGCAGCTGGTGATCCGGCTGGCCGAAGGGCAACTTGGTGGTACCTTTGAAGTGGTGAGAGGTAACGGCTCGGCGTTTCATATTCAGTTTGGATCAACAGAGACCTAGTTTTTTTGCCATCTGAAAACACCCCAGATTGGAAAATGGTCGCTGGCCTTGGTATTGCGACACACGCCCGCCGATACGAACTCCAGATCACGATAATAAAGATGATCCAGTTTCAGATGGTAGCCGAAAATATCCAGCGGTCCGCCCCTGGCTGTTCTTCCTGTCGGGGGTCTGGTTTCCCGAAAGCCGACCTGACGCATCACCCGCCGAAACAAGGTCCCTTCCCAGTTGGTTCCCGTGTTGAAATCGCCACCCACAATGACCGGCCCGGCGGAAGAGACCAGGCTGTCGCGCACCGCGACAATCTGCTCCACACGATTTTCCAGATCCACAATCAAGGTGGAGGTGTGAACACTGACCACCTGAATCACCCCTGCCTTCATCTGCACATTCACCGCCAGAGCCGCGCGGTAGTTATCCGTCAGGGGGTTGGCGTGGGGCAAGGTCATGGTTCGAGCCTCACTCAAAGGCCATGGCGAAAGCACCGCATTGCCGAAAAGGAGGCCATGATGAGGATGAATAAAAGAAGGAAAGTAGTAGTAGTTCATGCCCAGATGCCGAGCCAGGTAGGCCGTTCCTTCGGCATCCATTTCCCGAAGCAGGAGAATATCCGGCCTTTGGGGTATCGCCTCGTCGGACAGGTCGATGAGGGCCTGGTCCAGCTTTTCACTGAAGGCAATGTTGTACGAAACACACACCAGAGAGTCTGACTCGGCGGGTTGTTCGCCTTGGTCAAGACCGGAGTAAATACGAATATCAGCCTGGG
>JAUUYW010000077.1 GCA_030590265.1 Candidatus Krumholzibacteriia bacterium | reverse complement strand
GGAACGGCCAACTCAAAGTATTCGATCTCATCCCAATCATGGGTGAAGGCCTGGCTCATCATGGCCTGGGACCACTGCTGGTAAATGTTGTCATGGCAACTTTGGCAGACTTGTGGTTTTTCGTATTCATCGTAGGAGCGGGTTCCGTGTGCCGCGTCTCCCACGGGGACAGCCTGAACGAAAAAGGGGGTGAGTAGGAAAATACTCGTGGTAAGTAATCTGGTGATCATAGTCATTGCCCCAAGGTTTTTGTTAACCATTCTTGCGGTCTATCAGTGATTATTCTTCCTTACAGAAGTTAATTGATCAATGGTTTTTATTATTGAGAATGGATGTCAAAACAGGTTTTGACCCCGCTCCGGAGCCAACAATCACCTAGTTGAGAAATGGGGGATATTTATATTTCTTTCCCCAGACAGCTAAAAACCGGGGCAAAGGGCATCATGGAACTGGAAAGAAAACCACCCTGACCAGGTCGGCCAGAGTGGTTCCATTTTTACCCTCTTTTAGAAACTGTTTTTTGCCTCTTCACAAGTAGGAAAGACTTCAAAAACATTTTCCAGCTGGCTGATGTAGAAAATACTCAGCACACGCTCTTTCACGCTGCAAACCTTCATCACGCCACCAGCGTTTTTGATGGAAGTGAAGCCGGAAATCAGAATTCCCAAACCGGTGGAGTTGATCCAGGGCACTCCGGACAGGTCCAGAATAAAATTATTGGCACCACCGTCAATCAACTCGGCAATGGCGCTTTTGAATTTGTCGTGGTCCGGCCCTCCCATGACCTTTCCGGATAACTCGATGATGGTGATGTCGCCATCGCTTTTGTTACTAATTTTCATCTCAACTCCTTTTGGACTGACTCTTGTCTATGGACAAAGAATTTAGGCAATAGCCTGATAGAAACGGCGTTTGATTTTTTTGGTTGGTGTTTTTTCGAACTCTTCGTACCGCACCTTAAGTTTGCTGATCTGGCAGAAGCCGGGCAGCTTCAAATTGAGGATTTTACGGTTGTCTTCCATCATTTCTTCAACCTGCTTACCCTTCAGGCAGGCTTTGTCCACCGATTCGAGGTTGGGGTAGACCAGGGCGACCAGCTTGCCTTCGTTTTCAACGATCAACGATTCTTCCACGCAGGGCATGTTGTTCAGCTGGGATTCAATCTCCTCCGGGTAAACATTTTGTCCGGTGGCGGTCAAGATCATGTTCTTGCTGCGCCCGGTCAAAAAGAGGTTGCCATCATGGTCCAACTTGCCAAGATCACCGGTCAGCAGCCAGCCGGCCGGGTCGATGGTCTGTTTGGTGCTCTCCTCATCAAGATAATAACCCAGCATAAGGTTCTCGCCACGCACTTGCACTTCGCCGATGCCGGTTTCGGCGTCAGGGTCGGCGATGCGGCATTCGAGATAGTCGATGATTTTACCGACGCTGCCCACCGGTGGATTTTCTTCCCATTTTGAATAGCTGATCAGCGGCCCGCACTCGGTCATGCCGTAACCACAGGTCAGGCTCAGGCCGATGGTGCGGAAAAAGTCTTCAATATCCTTGTTCAGCGCCGCGCCCCCGATGACCATCTGCTTGTAGTTGCCACCAAACACATTATAGATTTTGTCCCGGATTTTCTTGTGCACCACTTTGTTCAAAACGGGCACTTTCAACATGAGTTGCATCTTGGGTGTTTCGATCAGTGGTTTGATGCGGTTCTTGAAAATCTTTTCGATGATCAAGGGCACCGACATCACCACGGCAGGCCGCAACTCCGCAAAGCACTTGAGCAACACCTTGGGTGTTGGAATTTTTTCGATGAAAGTGATATGACAGCCCTGAACAAGAGGCGACAGGAAATCGAACGCGCAACCGAAGGCGTGGGCCAACGGCAGGAACGAGACGATATTTTCGCCTGGCTCCAATTCAACCTGGCGGTTGAAAAATACGACGTTGGCAATGAGGGAGTTGCTGGTGAGCATCACACCTTTGGAAAAACCGGTGGTGCCGCTGGTGTAGACGATGGCCGTGAGGTCATCGTTGGAAACTTCGGGAAGGCTGAATTCGCTCCGGGAAATATCGGGCAGCAAAGAGGCTGCTTCGGAGGCTTGCAATACATCTTGGTCTTCTTGCCAGAGAACTGAAAAATCCTTGATCCGGAAGATGCCTTTGACCGTCGGCATTTTTTCTTCGGTCAAACCATCGTAAATGGCGTCACTCACAAAGAGCAAAGAGCATTCGCTATGCCGCACAATGTGCTCGATTTCAGAGCTGGTGAAATCTGGCAGAATGGGGACAATAACGGCCCCATAGCTGACAGCCGCCAAATAGGTCACACACCAGTGAGCCGAATTTCTTCCGATCACACCAACCCGCTCGCCCCTCTTCAGTCCGCTCTGTTCGAAAAAGTGATGCAGGCGGTTGATGGCAGCTCCAACTTGCCCGTAGGTCAGGGTGGATCCGTTCAGATCGCTGAAACAGGAAACATCCCAGTGGGTTTCGATGGCGGTGCCGATGGTGGCGACAAAATTTTCCTTGAGCATGGTTCTCCAAATCCAGGGCGATAGTTTGCAATAGGAGTGAATGGGGGCACTATACTCCAGTTCCGCTCAAAGGACAATGGTAGATCACCCAGGACTGAATTTCATTCTCAACAAGGCCACATTTTCAGGATCCAATTCCAAGGCCATGTCCAGGGCCAGCTTTCCTGAGTCGGTCGCTCCATTCTCGAGGCAGATAATGGCCACCAAGGCCCAAAAGTCAGAATATGGCAGGGGATCTGGATCTCCTTTGAGAGATCGGGCCAGTTTGATGGCCCGGATGGGATGGCCCAGGGAACGATCGGCACGCAACAACAATTCGGTTTCTTCACGGTTGATTTCATCGGGCCACAAGGGAACGAGCAGGTCCTGCACTTCATCCATGCGTCCGGCTTGAACCAGAGTTCGTCCCAGAATCAATCGTTGATCGGTTGAAGGGTCGTCATCATAATCCTCTTGCAGATTTTTTAGCAAATGATCCAAATCCTGCTTGTTGAGGTTTGCCGCCAGATTGGCCGAGGTGGTTTGGCTAGCCTGGGCGAAAAACAAAGAATCCTGCCGGCTGATTTTCAATTCAATAGGGTCGCTTTTGATGGAAATTTTAGCCTGAGGATTGTCGCTGATGAGCCTGGCCACCCGATTGATTTCTTCATTGTGGGGCCACAGTTTCCGGGCCTTATTCAAATCGGAGCGAGCCAACTCCACCTCGCCCAGGTGCAGATGAACCAGGGCTCGATTGTACCAACCGGGCGCCGCCCGTGGATCCAGTTCCAGGGCGTGGTCCAAGGCCTTGAGGGCTTCGTCAAAACGGTCCAGGTGAGCCAGGGCCAGGCCGCTGAGGCGCCAGCCAAAACCATCACGGGGTTTCTGGTCCTTATAGAGAGAAAGCAGAACCAAGCTTCCGAGATAATCTTCCCGGTCGAAGTGCAAAACAGCCAAAAGTTTGACGACATCGGAGCTCTCCCGGCCCTGAGTCATCAACAGCTCGTGGGCTCGGTGCAAATCCTTTTCGGCTGCGGCGAAATTTTCCAGCCGATATTGCACCCGGCCACGCAAGGCCAGGACCGATGCAGGGCGAATATCTTGTTTCACACAAGTGGTCAAGGCGTCGATGGCAATTTGGCCTCGGCGTTGTTTCTCTTCTTCCTCAGAGGCCACTTCCATGGAAATCACCCGATTGGCAGCATAGGAGTAAAAACTCCCGGCCACAAACATGCTTCCGTATCCGAGGTAGTAGGTATGGCCAGTGCCAGTTTGGCTGAAAACCCGCGACAAACCACGAGCGCCCTGCATGGGGTAGAAGGGAAAAAACGGTCGGTACAAAACAGCAAATCCATAACTGACTTTGGCATTATCCCATCGCCCAAAAGATTCCTGGATGCGACCCATGTCCTGCCAGAATCGATAGTTCAGATGAGCAGGAAATTCGGTGACCCATTTTTGTTTGTTGATGTAGGCCAGGGCCTGTTGAGGGTCATCCAGTTTCAGGTAGGTCATGGCCCACACCCATTGCCGCGCAAAGTCGGATTCGATGTGTTGGAGGTTGTCCTTGGTCATGGCGATGGAGGCAGAAGACGGCGATTGAGCCGACGTTTTTTGCAACGGCAGCTTCCACCCTTCCAGCTTTTTGGCCATAACTCGGGCCTCGTGGCTGTGACCCAGATCAACCATGATCAAGGCTTGCAACAGAAGAGCTTCTCGGGCCTGATCAAGGGTGCGTTGGTCATCGTTGACCATCTGGCTGATGGCTTGTTCAACATCTTTTTGGCCGTCGCTGAAGCGCCCCATTTCTCTATACAACCAGGATCTGTCCAGGAGCATTCTCAGGCGCATAAGCTCCATTGAAGAGTCGGTATTGTTGAATTCCTGCAAGGCATTTAAACCGGAATTAAGGGCCTCAAGCTGCCGCTGACGATCTCCCACCAAGCCGGCAAAAAACCCCAGATGTTGCCAGGTGAAGGGATTGGAAGGATCCAGTCCGGTAGCCGTTGTCAGATTGGTCAGGGTATGGGAGATAAGACCGTGCTCGTATCTGAAGGCTTCCTGGGCCACAGACGCTCTTCGGGAGTAGATCCAGATTTCCCAGGAGCGAAGCATGATGCGGTGGAAGGCCATGGCATCGTCCAGCCGAATGGCCGCTGCTTTGCGCCTGGCATTTTGGGCAGGGACGGCAAGGGCCGAGAATTCAGAAAGGGAGAGGGGTTCAACCGGGCCATCGTATTTGGTGGCCTCCTGATAAATATCGAAGGAGCTGCGAGGGTGATCCTGGTCGAACATATAGGCGGCGGCAAAGGTGTAGCGTGGGAATTTCCAGTCCAATTGGTTCCAGTCGATGAAACGGTTGGCGTCACCATGGAATTCGGCATCGGATGTTGCCAAGGGTGCTGAACCACCGCAACCAGCCAGAAGTTGGGTGCTCAATAGCAGCAGTATTGGGAAGGCCCAACGCTTTCTCATCCAGAAACTCATCCAGAAACTCATCCAGAAATTCATCCAGAAACCCTCACGTTGAAACCAATTATTCTGACTGCTGTAATTCTGACTGCTGCTTTTCCGACTTCACGCCCAGTTGCTGTTGCATCACCAACAAGGCACGGTTTTTGGGATCCAATTCCAGGGCCTGTGCCAGGGCAATATTACCTGATTCACGATCCCCGCTTTCATGGCAAGTGACCGCCACCAGGGTCCATAGTCTGGGGTCCGCAATGAAAACCGAATCCATTTCCAGTGAAAGGGCGAGTTCTTTTGCTCGCATTGATTGGCCCAGGGAACGGTCGGCCTGAAGCAGGATCAGAGATTCTTCAAGGCTGATTCTGTCCGGCCAGAAAGGTGTGATCAGGATTTGCACTTCTTCCCATTGCCGTGCCTCGATCAAGGAATAGGCCAGGACCAAGCGGCTTTCTTTTGATGGCGTTTGATCATACTCTGCTTTTTGATTTTCAATCAATGCAAGCAGCTGGTTAGCATCCAACCCGGTGGCTGGTTTTCCCAGGGGAATACCAGAAGAATTCAAGGGAGTGATGACCAGTTTTTGTGGTTTGTGCTCGAATTCAACAGTGGTCAACGGATCGTCGCGGATCAGTTGAGCAAGACGATTGACCTCGCTGTTTTCGGGTGACAATTCATGGGCTTGTTGCAAGTCGTTTTGTGCCTCAGCCACCTTGCCCAGGTGGAGTTGCACCAAGGCATGATTGTACAGCCCGGAGGTTGATTCCGGGTCCATATTCAAGGCGGTATCCAACGATTGCAGACCTTCGTCGTAACGTTCCATCAAGGCCAGAACAACTCCATTGAACCGCCAAGTGGCGGAATCGTTGGGTTTCAAGGCCAGGTATCGTATCAACAACTCATGAGAACCCTGGTAGTCCAGACGGTTGAAATGCAAGGTGGCAAGCTGCCTGATGACGGTGGGGTTCTCACGGCCAGCCGCGGTGAACAATCGATCAGCTTCGTGCAGATCCAACTCGGCCAATTCAGAATTGTTGAGAATATCCTGGGCATAACCTCGCAGGGCCAGGGCAGACAAGGGACGGATCCCCTTTTTAATACAGACGGTTAGCGCTTCAATGGCCTCGGCGCCCAATCGTGTCCGTTGAACGGGTCCAAAAGCCCTTTCCATGCCGGCGACCCGGTTGGCGGCATAGGCAAATTCACTTCCTCCCAGGAAGAACTGATGGTAGGCGATGAAATGTGCGTTTCCGGTTTCTTTCTGACCAAAAACAGGAGTGTACCCCATGGTGATCTCGGTGGGATAAAAACTCAGGAATGGCCGGCAGAGAAATCCTTCAAAATAAAAAACCCAGGCTTTTTCCCTTTCACCAAAATGCTCCCTGATACGGCCCATATCCTGCCAAAAGCGGAATCCCAAATGAGCAGGATATTCAAGGAACTTGGCACGGTATCCGGGGGGTCTTAAAGCTCGAGCCTTGTTTCCCAGCTTCATGTGGGACATATCCCAAACCCATTGTTTGCAGAAGTCCGAGTCCACATGGTGGTAGTTGTATTTGAGCTTTATCCTGGTCTCGCCAAATGAGGAAATGACCGGGACATTCCACTTTTCAAATTGATTAGCCTTCTGGCGGGCTGCGTAATAATGACCTTGATCAACCAGCAGCAGTGCCTGCAGCACCAGGGCTTCTCTGGCCAGATCATGGGTTTTAACCTCATCATTGGCCATAAGAGACAAAGCCCGTTCAACATCCTTTTGGCTGTCATCAAATTGAGCCTTATTCCTTCGCGTCCAGCCTCGATCAAGGATCATGCGCAACCGCATGAGGTGAAGATCATCGTATTGCTCGGACGATAAACTTCGATTCCTACCCTCATAATCATCCAGAGCATCAAGGCCATTGTTCAGGGCTTGGAGCTGGCGATGGCTGTTTCCCACCAAGCCGGTAAAAAAGGCCAGGTGTTGCCAGGTGAAGGGGTTGCTCGGGTCAATGCCGGCCGCTTTTTCAAGATTGCTGATGGCTGGAGTGACGATGCCATATTTGTAGTACCAGGCCTCTTTGGCCACCTGGGCAGGGGCCCCCCGGACCCAGATTTCCCAGGACCAGATCATGATTCGATGGAAAGCCATGGCATCGTATAAGGCCTTTTCGGCGGCCAGACGTCGACTATTCTGGGTGTCTCGGGGTAGCGAACGATATTCGGTCAAACTGACTGGAACAAATGGACTGGGATATTTGGTGAAGTCCAAATAGGCGGTGGCATATTTGAGATTATTGAAATTGAAAGATGCCGGGTAAATTTTTGGCCAGAAAGGCAAGACGAATTTCCAGTCTTCCTGGTTCCAGTCGATGAACTGGTTAGTATTGCCGGACAACTCCAAATCAACATCAGTGGTTGCTGGAGGTGATGAAGCCCCGCAGCCGATCAAAAACAAGGAAACCACCAGAATCGCAAAACCGCTTCTGCAAAAACAAGTCATTCCATCAATCCCCCTTTGAGCGATGAAACCAGGCAATCAGGTTATGGATATCTGCAGACCAAATCAAATGCACCGCTGACAGGCCCTGGGCTCACCAGGGGAAAAAACGCCCAACTTCCCGCCGGTATTTCGCATACTGCCCACCCATCTCCGAAACCAGTTTCCGCTCTTCCAACTCGGTCCCAACCAGGGTGTAGAGAATAAAAACTCCCCGCCAAACCAGATTCACATCCGTCACCGGCAAACAGAATACAAAGAACAACAGTGTGCCGGTATACCAGGGATGCCGAACCTTTCCCAGCACCCCGCGTCGGGAAAATTCAGGTTTTCCGCCATCCTGCCTGCGCAGGTGATTCACCACTTGCCGCAGTCCCAGAAAAGCCCGGTTGTCATAAGACAGGGCTCCCAGAGCAAAGAAAACCAGGGCAATCAGGATCCCAGCCCAGCGCACAACCTGCCAGGGACCGTTCCATCCCCAACACAGGGTTTGCGGAAGCGTCATCCACCAGTAGAAAATCACACCCAATGAAACAGTGCTGAAAACAACGTAAATCAGCCGGGAATAGGGTTCCAGGGTGGGAAGGGAGCGTTTTTGCCACCGTTGCCATCCATGGGTGATAAACAAGCTGTGCAAGAAGGACCACAGACCTGCTGTCAGGGCCACCAACAAGAGTGTTTGCAAGAAGGGCTCCTTATTCTGTATTATCAGAGTGATTCCGCAAGGCATGGCAAAATCTTATCCGGGGGGCTCAAGTGCGACAAGTAACAAGATCCGCAGCCGTTCTATTTTTTCTGGTGTTTTCCCTGGCGTCCTTGGCTTCCGGGGGAGAGTTGGAAAACCAAAAAGAATGGCAGAAAATTGGCACTGTCAGTCATTGGATGGATCTGGATTCACGTTTTTATCGAATTTTGGACGACAACCTCTACCTGGATCGTTCCCAATTCAGTCTGGACCAGAAAAAAGCCTATGCAGAGTCGAAAGTCTGGTTGGCCACCTTTCCGGATCCCCTCGGGCTGGATCAATTCCGGGCCTTGAGTTCAGAGGAGCAGGCCGACCGTCGCAAGCTGGCTCTCAAACAAGTGGATTTTGTAACTCGGTTCCTCATGGTTCAGGACAGACGTGTGCAGGAAACCCGGGAAAATATTCCTGACGCCAATTACAACCGGGTGCAGAACCGGGCGAACCTCACCGATTGTCTCCGTTTCCTGGGCCACGCCACGGGTCTGGATCCCGAAAATTATTACGCCTGGCATTTGCAGGCCTATTTCGCGGCCTGCTGTGGTGATGGCGAGCGCTCACGCAATTCTTTATTGGCTGCTGCTCGGGCATTGAAAGAGGTCCCTACGGATAAACTCGTAGAAATGAAACAAAGGGTGATGCTGGATCTGGCCTGGTTGGAGCGCGACCTGGGTTTGTTTGATAAAGCAACTGGACGTTTGGATGTGGCAGCGAGGCTGGGCAAGGTTTCGGTTGAGGCCGTCTTGTTGAGAGGATTGATTGCTGCTCAAACCGGTGACCAGTCCAAAGCCCTGGAAATGTCATCGCAGCTGCGCAGCCAACCCGTGCGCGTCTTTCCCACCGATTACACCACCGCTACCATGTCTCCCCAGCTGGTCAATATTCTCAGTTGGCAGAAGGTCAACTCTAACTATTTGCAGAACTGGATCCTCGCCCTGATGGAGTTGCAGAAGGGTGATATCCAGCTGGCCACCAGTACTTTTCGCGAATATTCGACCAATCGGCACTACCCATTTGCCGCCAGATTCTGGAATGACGCGGGCTTGATCTACGAACGCACTGGTCGTTACAAACTTGCCCTAAATGCTTGGGAATTTGCGAAAATCAACCGCCCCTGGTTGTTGCACATGATTTACAAACCTTACGGTTTGCGTCTGGGCGAACTGACCGGATCTCCGGGCCCGGTGGGGTTCACCCTGGGGTTCAACTCTTTCTATTTGACGGGTAGCCGCCTGGCTTATGGTGCCATGCAAGTGGGGAAAATGGCGGTTTTGGAAGATCTGCCCACCAAACAGGCTGCGGCCTCCCAGGCTCTGGATCAATTGGAGATCTGCCAGCGAACGGGGCAATACGGCGGGCAGGCCAATGTTCTTCAGGGACAGGTGTATTTCCTGATGCAGGATTATGCCGGCGCCCAGGCCGAGCTGAAACAAGCCCTGGTATTTTTTGAAAAAGAAGGTGATGAAGCCAACATTGCTTCGTCCCAAAAGGATTTGGAAATCATCCAACAGAAACTGCGCGGGGAGAGCACTCCCCAGGTCAATTCACAAAGTGGCTTGTCCCGTGGCCGTTGGGTTGCCGACCCGGATCCGGAAGCAACCGAAGCTGATTTGGTGGCTCGTCTGGAAAAAGATCCAGCCAATGATGCGGTGCGGTTGGAGCTGGCACGTCATTATATTCGCAACAACAAGGCCGAACAGGGTAGGCAGTTGGCTTTCCCGCTTTATGATCCCGGAAATATTAATGATCAAACCATCGAAGTGGTCACTTTGGTACTGGAAGCGGACCGTGTTCTGGGCAAAGACGAAATGGCCGACATGATGATCCGGCAATTGGGCAAAGGCCAGGGTGATCAGTGGGATGATGCGGGATTGTGGTCCCTGGTGGGGGCGATTTGCCAGGATCATGGACGCGATCAAGATGCCCGCAAAGCCCTGGAAATGGCTTTGAAACTGGATCCTGATAATCAGGGAATCCGAAACCAATTGCTGATGATGAACTGATTTCCAGGTTGTTTCCCTGAATCATATTGCAACGGGGACAACCTATAGTTTGTGCAGAGGTGGTTCCCAGATTCCAGCCTGGGGCATCAAGATTGCTGCCTGGCTGTGAACCTGCGCCATGGCCAACAACGAAACCGGCGCCCGACTGAAAAACAAATGGGCCGGACATCCTTCCCGACAATCGCTGGCCCCAAATCCGGGAGCCGGAACCTGACCGGCAAACATCTGCCCAATCATCTGGTTCAAATAACACTCAGAAATGCCGGCGCTGTTCGGTATCACAATGGCTCCCACCGGTTCAGACGTCGGTGCGGTGGCCAGATGATCAATATGCCAACGCAGTTTTTGCTTCAAACTCCAATGCCGCTCCACCCGCTTGGCCAAACTTCTCTTGGCGCGCCCGGTGTACAGGTACCATCCCTCGTCAAATTCAAACACACCAAGAGCCCCAACCTTCACCAGTTGGGGCTCGGTCAGCCGCATCAGAAAAACATACAGCCCTCCGTCAAACATTGGCTCGCAACATTCCTCTGGGGGGTGTTTTTCACTCATTTCAAACTGTTCCTCACCTGGTTTTCCACGCCTCCGGCGATAACGACTTCCTGCACCGGTTTGCCCAGGGGACTGAACCGATATTCGGTACCGCGCCAGGTGGCCATGGAAGCGGCAAAGTCGATGCTCAGATTTCCATCGGCCACAACAGTGTGCTTGCCGGCATCAGCGTCGTCCTTCACCGAAGCCAGCATGGCGTCGCTGAGGGCAGGGCACTCCACACAAACAAAACCATTGTTGATGGCGTTGCGCAGATAAGTCTGACTGTAGCTGC
>JAUUYW010000446.1 GCA_030590265.1 Candidatus Krumholzibacteriia bacterium | reverse complement strand
GCCAATCCGGGCAGAAATGGGGGTGGGAGGAAACCCTTGCCCTTCAATCCATGACGACAATGGGGGCTGATGATTTGGAAACGGTTTCCTACCGACCGGAGAATCTTATGCCTGCCCTGGAAGGGGTCCTTCCCGGGGGATTGGAAATTTCGCCTCATCTACGGGGGAAAAACCTTGTGCTATTGTCCAGCATGGGACTGGAATTGGGTGGAGGCCTAAAGGCCAACCTTGCCTTGCTGGATTCTTTTTTGGCCTCCGGTCGAAAATCCAGCGGCCGTATTCCTGAAGCTGAGGTTTTAGCTGAAGTTGTGGCGTTGGCCCAGGAAATTTTTTCCTCACTGCTGGTGGTCACTGATGCGACCATCTGGTCTTTGGCCCGTCGTGGGGGAACTCGAGTCCCCTTGGTGCGCAACATTCTGGTGGCCGGAAATGACCCCGTGGCTGTGGATGCGGTTTTGGCGAAAATGGCGGGTATCAGTCCCGTCAATTTGCCCTGGCTCAGGTTGTGCGAGAGTCGGGGTTTGGGGGTGGCTGACCTGTCAAAAATCAGTATTGTGGGAGAACCCGAGTGCTTGGATCTTGACTTCCGCATTCCGGAAGACACCTTTGCTTCCGGAAACCCGGTCTTTGGGTTGTCACCGGGTGCCTTGTGGAGTCGGATGATGGGGCGTGGCAAGACCGGTGCCAATAGAATTGGCAATGGAGCGGGCAAGATTCCAGCAGATTCGGCCTGGGTCAAACTTTTCCGCCAATACCAATCAGGAGTGACCTCATGAACGAAGCGGGATTTACCCGAGGCCGCAAACCGGTCAACCAATCAGTGACCGTTCAGGCCCCCGCCAAGGTCAATCTCCACCTGGAAGTGGTTCGCCAGCGGCACGATGGTTACCATGAAATTGAAACTGTTTTTCAAGCCGTATCACTTTTTGATACTGTGGTCGTGGACCTCATTGAGCAATATCAAGGTGGTGAACCTTCCATTGCCATGACTGTTTCCCCAAAAGGTTCCGCTCCCGCCGACGAAACCAACCTGTGTTGGCTGGCCGCGCGGCATTTTTGTCGGGAATTGGGTTTGTCAGGCTCCCTGAATATCCATCTGACCAAGGAGATCCCCTCAGAGGCAGGGCTCGGTGGTGGAAGCAGTGATGCAGCCGCAGTGCTTGTGGCCTGCAATAATCTGTTTGGGAGCAATTTGGACCCCAGTGAGCTTGAAAAATTGGGACGACCTTTGGGGGCCGATGTCCCATTCTTTATCAAGGGTGGTACTGCAGTGGGGCGCGGGACCGGCGGAATCCTCACGCCAATGCCCACAATAAGGACCGGATTATTCCTTATCGTTAAACCAGCCTTGAAGTTAAAGACGGCAGAAGTTTATGCCAATCTGAAAATGGGATTGACAGTCAACAGCACAAAGGCTAACATCAAGGTCATGAAGTCCATGCTGGCTCGGTTTCCTCAGAAAACTTGGCCGGGTTTCAACAGACTTGAATCGGCGGTGTTGCCTCAGCAACCGGCTTTGCAGCGATTGGTATTGCAGTTGCAAGAGTTGGCGCCTGTGGCTATGCTGTCGGGCAGTGGATCAGCTGTCGTGGCTGTTTTCCCCGATGGGGAGGATATCGACGAGCTGGTTGGCGAGTTCAAGGAAGCCGGACTGTACGTAAGGGTTGTAGGGCCGCATTCGTCCGGTGTGAACGTTCAGGGATGAACCATGCCGGGTTTTAAAGAATGTTTCTCTGCTTATTTCGCCAAGGAGAGGGAGTGCCTTGAATATCTCTGAAATCAGGATTACCCTGCGCGATGATAACAAGCTGAAGGCATTTGCAAGCATAACTCTTGAAAATGCTTTTGTTATCCGCGGACTGAAGATCATTGAAGGATCTTCGGGACTGTTCATTGCCATGCCGAGTCGCAAGCGCAAAGACGGAACATTTCAGGATATTGCACACCCCATCAACATGTCCACCAGGAAATGGATGGAAAATCAGGTCATCGCAGCTTATCGTTTAGAAACTCAGAGGGTGGAAAGCGGTGAGATACCCCCGCCGACCAACAACACCGATTATGATGATGGCCAAGATGCCACCATGGAGGAACGGTTTTAATAAGGAAATTCAAACTCCTCTGTTGAGTGGAACTGGGTGGGGCGTAGTCAAGCGGTAAGACACATGGTTTTGGTCCATGCATTCGCGGGTTCGAATCCTGCCGCCCCAACCATCCACCCTTTTTTTTTACTTTTTTTGTTGTGCCGTGGAGAATGTTGCTAGTTCCTCATTGCAATAGCCTTCAATTTCACTATCGGCAAAACTACACAGCGTACTTCAAGGTGTGCTTCCTTTCCCGTTCCAAAGCTCTGGTTGATACCGTACGCCAATAATAATTATTCCAGCTGTCTGGTAACTTATGATGACCAACAAAAATACGACCCCTAAGAACATCTTTCAGCGACAATTTAGTATCCAATAACCCACGCTCCATGGCAGGAGTAGGGCTCCAACGATCCTTCTGACGACGGCCCAACATGAAATTCCGATAAACCACAAAAATAGCCAGCCGCTCAGCTGCTGCTTGCCTTCGCTTTGAAAAAGCAATCGTCTCACGTGTATGATTCTTACTGCTGTGACGAAGAAACAAATCAACCAAGTTGATCTCCCACATGTGATTATTGTGATCACGATGGTCTTTACCTGGGGTCACAACGTGGGTTACCCGGTCCTTGTACTTCCTCATCGGACCGACGTACTGCTTGTGGTCATCGGTGTACACTGTGACCGATTCCTGTCTACTGATGGTGACAGACAGCATTTCTTCGGTTGATTTCATGATGGCTTTCGGGTCTGGAGTGCCATGCAATTTTTCCAATTCATCCCGACGAGGCCTTTGCTTTTTGGTCATGGCTCCCTTGCGTCGTAACTCACTGTCATTAAAGAAGAGTATGAAATCTGTTCCCTTCTC
>JAUUYW010000564.1 GCA_030590265.1 Candidatus Krumholzibacteriia bacterium | reverse complement strand
GTGGCCATTCGTGCACTGTTTGTTCCAAAGAGAACCTCAGTCAACTCCACCGCTTCAAGGGTGAGTTCCTCCGCTTCCTCGTAACGCTCCAGATCTCTCACGGTCAAGGCCAAATTGTTGACGCAGTCACGCACCAGAGGATGCACCTGGCCCTTGAGAGCCCGGCTCATGGCCAGGGCATCGCGCTCCAGGGGCTCAGCCTCTTCAGGACGATCCGAAACTCTCAACATCTCACCCAAACTGGCCATGGTCGAGGCCAGTTCCATGGTATCGGGATGGGCCGCCGCACTCCACAGGGTCAAAGATTCACGGTATGCGGCCTCCGATTCCTCAACTCGTCCCTGTTCCTTCAGAGCTTGGCCCAACACCTGCAAAGCAGCCGCCAGAGAATCATCATTTTCCAGGTTCAGCCGATGAATGAGCTGCACCGCCTGCCGGGCCACCTCTTCCGCCCCCTTGAAATCCCCTTTTTGGATGAGCACATAACCCTGCACACCCAAAGCGGCCGCCAATTCCTCTTCGCCGCCATCGGCCTGGTTATAAAGAATCGTTAAAACTTCCTCATTCAATTGGATGGCTTCGTTGTACAGCCCAAGATTGGTGTACACTTTGGCCATGGTGAACATCAACTCTCCCTGAACTTCGGGCTGATCGGCCAAAGTGGTCCGGATGCGGGACGTACCCAGGTCCAACAGCTCCCTGGCGGTCACCTTTTCCCCTGGTTTTTCATTGGGATCGGAATTCCTGAACAGCTCCACCAAAAATGAAGAGACAGCCTCTGTTTTGAGGTTTTCGACCCGAGCCAGATCTCGCTCCCGTTTGGCTATGCCAGCGGACCGGGCCATGCTGAAAACTGCAGCGGACAAAACAACCCAGGCCACCAGCACAACCACCGTCAGGGGCTTGTTCCTCCCCATGATCTTCCTCAGCAGATACAGAGGTGTGGCAGGGGTTACCCGAACCGGCAAATGCTCCCGGTAACGGCGCAAATCATCCACCACCTCCTGCACGGAGTTGTAACGATCGGCTGGATCGGTTTTCAACATGGTCTTCAGAATATTTTCCAAATCGCCTTTGAGACGACCGGCCCAGGGCCTCTGTTTCCCCGCATCCGAAGCCAGTGTGGTCTGGGGGTTTTGGTTGGCTTGCAGGCCCCCAAAAGGCCGGTTGTGGGTGACCAATTCAAAAAGCAGCACACCCAAACTGAAAATATCCGTAGCCGTGGTCAGAACACTGCCTTCGCGCTGTTCCGGGGATGCGAAATCCGGTGTCAGAAGATTGCCGGCCTGCTGGCTGCCATCGGATTGTCCCGCTTTTTCCAAACAGCAGGCGATGCCAAAATCAAGCAGCCGGACCTGCCCTTTGGAAGTAACCAGAATGTTGGAGGGTTTCAGGTCGCAGTGAAGAACAAATTGCTGATGGGCACTGTCTACGGCCTCGCAAACAGCCAGAAAAAGTTCCAGAATCTGATCCAGGTTCAGATTTTTGGATTGGGCAAATTCCACCAGGGGAATGCCGTCAACCAGCTCCATCACTATGTAGGGGAAACCGTCATCACTGAGACCACCATCCAGCAAACGGACAATGTTGGGATGTTCCAGCCGGGCCAGCAGCTCGCGCTCATTCAAAAAACGATCCCTCAGATGGGACCCCTTTCCCAGAGACAGCATCAGCTTGATGGCTACTTT
>JAUUYW010000002.1 GCA_030590265.1 Candidatus Krumholzibacteriia bacterium | reverse complement strand
CTGGAAGCCGGCCACAACCACCACTTGGCCTTTGTTGAGAGCCTCGCGAACCCGTTCGGCGGTGACGCGCAGGATGCGGGCGTCGGTGTGGCTTGTATCGGTGATAATGCCGCATTGGCTCCCGGTGAAGCTGATGGATGGGCAGCCTTCATCTTCAAGAATCATCGACAGCAGGCTCATGGTGATGCGTTCGCCCACCGAGAGCAGCATGTCCAATTCCCTGCGGGAAGGGCGTGCGCTGGCCTGTCTGGCCATTTCTTCCAATTCGTTGGTGGTTGTGCCCATGGCGCTGACAACCACCACCAGGGAGTGCCCCTGTTGACGGGTCAGGGCAATCTCCTGGGCAACGGCCCGGATGCGCTGCACATTGGCCAGGCTGGAACCACCATATTTGCGGACCAGAATGTTGTCTGGGATGGCATGGTCGTTGGAGGACAAAATCGATTCCTTTGATAGACGGTTCCTTTTGGGGGCTACTGTGGAAACAACAATACCCCAGGGTATCTCAGGGGACAAGATCAGACGTTGCCCCAATGCTGTTTCTGCGATACTTTAGAGCTACCTCCCGGTAGGGTGAATCATGTTTAGAGTCAACAATTTGGCCGAGGTTCCGGGACAGCGGAAAATATTTGAATCCCCTGGTGCGGAAAGTTCGCTACCGGTGGCCCAGGAGGCCCGACGGCGTCTGGACAGGTTCGGAGCTAGTTCTTTGGGTGATGAGGAGCTTCTGGCTCTCATTCTAGGATCTGGTGGGGGCGTTCCCGCTTTGGCCATCGCCAGCAGGATTTGCCGGCAATGGCCCGATCTGAGCCGCTTGTCAACCATTCCGGTGGCCGTTTTGGCTAGGCAGGCAGGTGTTTCAGTGACTCGGGCACGCCGCTTGCTCTCCGCTTTTGAGTTGGGCTGGCGGGCTCAGGCGCAAGTTGAGTCTTCCGGAATAGCTGTTCAAAGACCTGAAGATTTGCATCCTCTTTTGCGGCGGGAATTTCAGGGCCTTGACAAGGAGCGGTTCCTGGCGCTTTATCTCGATACGAGGCATCGTGTTCGAGGGGTTGAAACTGTCTCAATCGGCACTCTCAACGCCTCCCTGGTTCATCCCCGGGAAGTTTTTAAAAGTGCTATCGGAATGTCAGCTGCGGCGGTGATAGTGGCCCATAATCACCCTTCGGGATGCCCCAAGCCCAGCTGCGACGATTTGGAATTGACCGCCCGACTGGATCGGTGTGGTCGAATTTTAGGTATTTCGTTGCTGGATCACCTGGTGGCCGGCGATGTGGAGATTGTTAGCATCCGGTAGTTTGGTTGGCCGGCCGTGATCAAGGAATGATGCGGGCCAGCTTCTGAGAGAATCTGAGCAGGAATCGTGGAAGGAATCACAAATGTTGAAACGCCTGCAGGCAATGTTTACCAATGACATCGCCATCGATTTGGGAACCGCCAATACTTTGGTTTATATCAAGGGTAAAGGCATCGTCTTGAACCAGCCATCGGTGGTGGCATTGGATAAAACCACTGGCAAAGTCTATGCGGTCGGTGCCGAGGCCAAAGCCATGCTTGGCAAGACTCCAGATCGTATTGCTGCCATTCGTCCCATGAAGGACGGCGTGATTGCCGATTTTGAAGTCACCGAATTTATGCTTCGTGAGTTCATCAAAATGGCCCAGAAGAAACGCCATTTTATTGCTCCGCGCATTGTCGTTTGTGTGCCCAGTGGTATCACCGAAGTGGAAAAGCGAGCTGTGCGCGACAGTGCCAAGCATGCTGGAGCCCGGGAAGTCTTTCTGGTGGCTGAGCCTATGGCCGCGGCTATCGGGGTGGGCTTGCCCGTGGATCAACCCAGCGGCAACATGATTATTGATATTGGTGGTGGCACCACAGAAATTGCTGTCATTGCGCTCAATGGAATTGTTTGTGATACGAGTATCAGGGTTGGTGGAGATGAGCTGGATGAAGCCATCGTCAACTACATCAAAAAGAACCACAACCTGTTGATCGGTGACCAAACTGCCGAGAATATCAAAAAGACTATCGGCTCGGCCCACAAATTCGACGAAGAAATCGAGATGGAGGTCAAGGGGCTGTATCAGGTTTCGGGTGTGCCCAAAACCCTGAAAATTTCTTCCATGGAAATTCGTGAAGCCCTGCAAGAGCCCATTCAAGCTATTTGCGATGCCTTGAAGCAGAGCCTGGAACAAACGCCTCCCGAATTGGCAGCTGATATCAAGGACCGTGGTATTGTTGTCACTGGCGGCGGTGCCCTGCTCAAAGGCTTGCCTGAGTTGCTGCGTGAACAAACCGACCTTCCCATCAACCTGATGGACGATCCTCTTTTCTGTGTGGTCTTGGGTACCGGTAAAATTCTTGATGATTTTGAAAAGTATCGCCCCGTAATCATGCCCGGTGGGCGGAGCTAGACCATGCTTCGCCGGCCGGCAGAAGTATCCGGCAAGACCTCAGTGATGGTTCTCATTATCTGCCTGAGTCTCTCCATTGTTCTTTTGGCGTTACCAACTGAAAATCGGATTCGGGTAGCCGACCGCCTGGGTATGGTGTTGACCTCTCCCTATTGGCAAGTGCGCAATTTTGGTGAAGATGTTGTGCGCACCAGGGATGAAAATGCCTGGTTGCGGGAGCGCGTGGTCGAACTGGAGTTGATGGCTGAAACCGGCGACCGTATGGTCAGGGATGCGAACCGCATGGCGGGACCGGCTCTTGACCCGGGGTTCGAAGGAGAGCTGGTTCCTTGCCGGGTGATCATGCGCCAGCGCAGTCGATTTGCCACCATGATCAAGATTCAAAGTCTGGTGCCGGTGAATTGGCAACCGTGGCAACCGGTCATTTCCAGCAAAGGATATCTGGGACGTTTGCGCACGGTGATCAGTGGCAATGAAGCCTGGGTTGAACTGCTTTCGGCCCCGGATTTCGCTTTGGGTGTGGAATTGGACCGCACCGGTTTGCTGGGTGTCTTGCATCCTCGAGCTGACCGATTTGTCCTGGAAATGGTTGGGCGGGACGAAGACATCCAAGTAGGCGATTTGGTGATCACCTCCGGCATTGCCGAAATTCGCGAAGGTGGATTTGAAGGTCTTGGTGACCGCACCCTGCGTGGATTCCCTGTCGGTGTTGTTTCTCAGGTTTCTTCCCCCTCCGAAATGATTTTCAAGGAAATTGTCGTTCAGGCGTCCGCAAAATTCGACTACAACGAGACTGTATTTGTTGTGCTGCCCTATTGGTCCGACAGGAGTCAAGAGGATGCGGGAGGAAATACACCATGAGGTATTTTCTGCGCACAACCCTGATATGGATAATGGTCGCTTTCATCGGTGATACAATGATTTCTCCTATGATAAGCATTCGTGGGGTATCTCCCGATTTTTCCCTCATCTCTTTGGTTGTCTTGTCTCTGGCCGCCGGTCCCATGCCCGGCACTGTTGGCGGATTTCTTCTGGGACTGGTGCAGGATCTTTCCAATCCCGCTCTTTTGGGATTGCATGCTCTCTGCAAATGCACTCTGGGTTTCAGTCTTGGTTCTCTGCGCAGTCGATTGGTTCACGGGCTTCCGGTTGTTGAAGGAGTGGTGGTGGCTCTGGCTGTCCTGGCCCATGACCTGGTTTTTCTGCTGGTGCAGAGTCGCTTTGTGGATGAAGGTTTTTTGAGACCTTTCCTGACTCAAAGCCTGCCGGTGGCTTTGTACTCCGGAATCGCCGGTGTTCTGATTATTCGTCTGGCCGATATGTGGGGTATCATGGGGCAGGAGGACTAAATGAACTCCGACCAGGACCTACTGCTGCGCCAGAGGGTTTTCCGCATTGTGGTGCTAGCACTCTTTCTGATCCTGACCGGAAATCTTTTTTATATGATGGTTTTGCGTCATGGTTTTTACCAGGAGCAAGCCCTGGAAAACCGTCAGGTGCGTTTTCCCGTTTCAGCACCTCGGGGACGGATCACCGATCGCTACGGCACCATCCTGGCTGACAATCTTTACATTGCGGATATTTCCCTGCCGCGCTCCGTCCTTTCGTCGGATCAACCGGACAGCACCTTGGATCGTCTATTGCGCTGGTTTGAATTGCCTAGGGAAGAAACTCTTGAGCGTCTCAGACACCAAAAAAAGAAAGGCCGGCGCCGCCTGACCCTGGTGGCCAACGCATCAATGTCCCGGATTTGTGCGGTGCAGGAAAGAGCGCGGCAACTCCCTGGTGTGCGGGTGGAATCCCGACCTCGACGAAGGTATCTCTTTGGTTCCATGCTTTCTCATCTGGTTGGATATGTCGGGGAAGTGGACCAGGCCGATCTGGACACCACCGCTGGTGGCAGGGGCTATCGACTGGGTGATTTGATCGGCAAACAGGGAGTTGAATTGGCTCTGGAAAACCATTTGCGGGGACGTGATGGTTTGAAGCTTGAAGAAGTCAATGCCTCCAACCGGATTGTGGGCCGGAGAACCATCTGGCTCAGTGAGGTGGAGCCCGGTGCAGATGTGGCCATGACTATTTCCCTTTCTTTGCAAACGGCCATGGACCAGGCCCTTGGCGATGGTGTCGGCTGCGGGGTGGCCATTTCCGTGGGCACCGGTGAAGTTCTGGCCGCATCCAGCAAACCATCCTTCGATTCCAACATGATGACCATGAGCCTCAGTTCTGCCCAGTGGAAGGCACTGATTGATGATCCGGCCAAACCATTTTTCAACAGGATTGTTCAGGCCACTTATCCACCCGCTTCCATTTACAAAAGTATCACCAGTTTGGCGGGTCTGGCTTTGGGTGTCATTGATACCAATACGGTGCTGGAACCATGCCCTGGTGGCATGGATTTCGGCAATCGATATTTTCGCTGCTGGAAACGCAGTGGACATGGATTAATAGACCACACCGAAGCCATGGTTTTTTCGTGTGATACTTATTATTATCAACTGGGATTGCTCATGGAAATTGATCAATTGGCTGCTGCTGCCAGGGCTTTTGGCATGGGTCGGCCGGTCTCTGATATCTTTCCTTCCGAGGCAAGCGGAAATATTCCCGACACCGAATATTACGATGAACTTTTTGGCAAACGACGGTGGACCCGGGGTGTTTTGCTCAACAACAGCATTGGCCAGGGAGAAATTCTGGTGACACCCTTGCAGATGGCCCTGCTGACAGCCCGAATCGCCACTTCAGGGCGCACACCTGATCCCACATTTGTTTTGAACCCTGCCCCGGATCATGAAAAGCCGCCAGCGTTGCCCTTCAAAGAAGCTCATTTGCAATGGTGCCGCGAAACCATGTGGCAGGTGGTTGGGCGGGGCACTGGCAAGGCTGCCCGCCAGGACAGCTTCTCCGTAGCCGGCAAAACCGGAACGGCCCAAAATCCCCACGGTGAGGACCATGCCTGGTTTATTTGCTTCGCACCAGTGGAAAATCCGGAAGTTGCTGTGGCTATTATCCTGGAGAACGCAGGTCATGGCGGCAGCGAGGCTGCTCCCATTGCCGGCCAGTGGTTGCGTTCATGGTTTGCCGGCGAAGACCGTCTGGAACTGATGCAGGACAACAAGTCAGGCAAATTGAAAAAGGAGGGGCCATCGTGAATTACCTGATGATGTTGTCCCCTCCCGGGGATAAGAAGATCTTTCTGGCCTGGCTGTTTCTGGTCCTTTTGAGTCTGGCTATTCTCTGGTCAGTTACCGAACCCATCCAGGGTCCTTATGAAAAACTTGATCCCGGGGTTTCCAAGGGGATTTTCTGGCACCAGGTGGTTTGGTTGGTTATTAGCTTTTTGGGTCTTTTGGTGGCCGCCCATTTTCCTTTGAGGTATATGGACAACATTGCGGTCCCTGTTTTTTTATTTTCCCTGTTGTTGTTGGGCCTTACTCTGGCCATAGGACCCAAAATTGCCGGTGCCCAGCGATGGCTTGCTTTGGGGCCGATGAAAATCCAACCGTCAGAGTTGGCCAAAATAGCCTACATTCTGATGATGGCCCATCTCCTGGGCCGGACCGTCGATGGCGGTCGGAAATTGCTAATCACAATGGGCTCTCTCTTGCTGACCTTTTTTCCCATGGCCCTGATTTTGCGGGAACCGGATTTGGGCACCAGCCTGGTCTTTCTTGCGGTTTGGGTGGGTCTGGTTTTCTGGTATGGCGTGCCTGGTTTGTTACTGGTGGGGGCTGCCAGCGCTGCGGCCAGCGCCATCTTCAGCTTTTATTCTGAAACCGTGGCTTCCAGCCCATGGCCCTGGGCCATCTATCTTCTGGTCTTGTTGGGTGGATTGTATCTTGCCCGGTTGAGTATTTTATCGGCAGTTGTATTGCTGCTGGCCAACATTATGACCGGTATTGGCATTCCATTTTTCTGGGACAAACTGATGGGCTACCAGCAGGAGCGCATCCTCACCTTCTTCGACCCGACTCGGGACGCTTTTGGCACAGGCTACCAGGCGATTCAGTCCAAGGTGGCCATCGGTTCGGGTGGTTTGTTTGGCACCCACTATTTGCAGGGAACTCAAAAGGGCCTGGCTTTTTTACCCGAACGCCACACTGATTTTATTTTCTCGGTGGTGGGCGAGGAGTTGGGGCTTTTTGGTGCTTCGATTCTGCTTCTTCTCTTTCTGGTTCTGATTTGGCAGGGAATCCACCACGCGTCGGTGGCTCGTCAGCCATTTGCCAGGTTTGTGGCGGTTGGTGTGGTTTCCTATTTTGTTTTTCATGTGGTGACCAATGTGGCCATCACTACTGGGCTGATGCCTGTGACTGGTTTGCCCTTACCATTGATCAGCTACGGCGGGTCCAATCTGTTGACCAGTTCCATTTTAGTCGGATTGTTGCTGAATGTCAGCGCCCGTTCTTTCAACGACTGATAATCAAGATTTCAGTCCTAGGAGTTCTTGCATGTTTCCAGTTCTTTTTGGGTTCATCAAAAGTTATGGTTTGTTGCTGGCCATCAGTTTTATTCTGGGCCTGTGGCTGAGTGTCCGTCGGGGCAAGAGGTACAACCTGCCGGCCGATACCATCACGGATCTTGTGTTCGGGGTCCTGGTGTCCAGCATTGTGGGAGTCCGGTTGTTTTTCGTGCTGACTCACCTGGGTGAGTTCCATCCCTGGTATCGGGCCTTCTTTATCTGGGATGGCGGCCTGACGCTTTATGGCGGTATCGTCCTGTCTATTCTGACGGTTTGGTGGATGACCCGACAGCGGGGAATTCCTTTCCTGGTTGTGGCCGACATCTTTTCTCCTGGGGTGATACTGGGCATCGGGATCACGCGCCTTGGTTGCTTCCTGGCGGGTTGCTGTTATGGTCAACCAACTGATTGTGCCTGTGGGATCGTATTTCCGGCCGGAGCTCCTGCAACACGCTTTTACGGTGCCATTCCAGTGCACCCTTCCCAACTGTATGGCTCCGGCGGTGCCTGGCTTATTTTTGGGCTGCTGCTGTTGGTTGAAAAATGGTCACATTTTCGGGGAGCAACCTTTGGACGCTTTCTGGCTCTCTATGGCCTTTCCCGTTTCATTGTGGATTTTTCCCGTTATTACGAACCCACCCAGGTTATGACTTTTGGTTGGAGCAACAACCAATGGATAAGCATTGGTTTTATGCTCGTGGGGATCCTGGTCCTTGTTCTTGGAGCCAATGGCAAGCTGGGCGGTTCACCCGATGGCCACTGGCAAATGGAGAAATCCCATGACTGATGTTTTGGAATTGGGTGCCGATGGTTGGTTGCGTGATGGATTATCTTGGCAACCGGATGAGCCTTTTTACGCGGTATTGGGTGACCCCATTGCCCACAGTCTTTCACCCAGCATGCAGAACGCCGGCTTGAAGGAACGGGAACTCGACCACCTCTATTTGCCTGTGCGAATCACCGCTGGACAACTGCGGCAATTAAAAAACAGTCCGCACGGTGAATTCCTGGCCGGGTTTAACGTAACGGCACCTTTGAAGGAAGCGGTTTCCGCCCTTTGTGATGGCCGCACCGATCAGGCCCGGGACCTGGGCGCCGTAAACACCGTGCGGGTGGAGAATGGAAAATGGCTGGGCCACAACACCGACAGTGGAGGCTGCCTTACAGTTCTGTCTCAGGCCTGGCCCGAAGATGGAGTTCCTGACGAAGCGGTGGTGCTGGGTGCAGGTGGATCCGGTCGGGCTGCTGTGGATGCACTGGTCCGCTGGGAAGTACCCCGAATTGTTGTGCAAAACCGGTCAGCTGCAGGCCGGCAGCGCATGAAGCAATGGCTGAATGCCAGGGGCCTGGCTGGTAAGGTCCTGGTCCAAGAGTTGCCGACCTCGGCACCTGGGATTCCAACTTGCAAAAAAGTTTGGGTTTGTTGCCTCTCCGGGGGAGTGCCCCTTGGTTCTTTCCTTCCCGAATCGGCCGGAAATGAACCGGCTCTCTTGTTGGATTTGCGCTATGGAAGCCAACGTCCTCAAGAAGATGGCCCCAAGGATTTCCTGTTCAGTGACGGATTGCCCGTTCTGATGATGCAGGGTGGGCTGTCGTTTGCCTGGTGGTTTGGTCCGCCAGTACCGTGGCAGGCTATGCGCACCGCTCTGGACTAGCGGTCTTTCAACCCAATTTTCCTGCGACTGCAGTGCACTGGCTTCGATTCCTCCCGGAATGGCTGGCACCATGATTTGGGGATCAACTCTACCGGCGAGTTTGTTGGAATTAATTTTACCCGAACATTGCAGCGTCTGTGAGGCAGTCAAAGGAACGGTCCCATGGTGTCCCAGGGGTCCAGCCCTGTCGGGATTGAGATCCTGGGACGGTCCTCATTTGTGCGCCGATTGTTTTTCCAATTTGCAGCAGGCCTCGGCAGTGGGACAGGAGTGGATCGTCTCCGGTGAATCCGCTGTTCCGGTTGTGGCGGGGCAGCGAACCCATGGGCAACTGGTTGATTTGGTTGGGCAATGGAAATACAAAGGGTTGCGGGGTTTGGTTTGGCCTTTGTCTCAATTGCTGCAACCTGCTTTGTCGTCATGTCATTGGCTTTCGGGGTCGAAATTCATTTGGGTGCCATTGCCCTTGCATGGTCGCCGACAAAGGCAGCGCGGGTTCAACCAAGCCGGCATGCTGGCCGGTCAGTTGGCTTTGACCTGGGGGGGGCAACTGTGCAATGATTTGGTTGTGCGCAGGCGCAGCACAGGTCAACAGGCAAAGCTTGAGTCCGACGCTGAACGGGCCGATAACCTCCGAGATGCATTTGGAGCCGGTAAGAGGTTGCGAATAATGGCCTCCCAATTCAACACAGCCGGAATAATGGAGGATTTTCCAAGGATTATCCTGGTGGATGATCTGGTAACCAGCGGCGCCACGGCGCGCGCCCTGATTCAACTGATCCATTCCTGGGGGCTTTCGGTGGAGGCCGTTGTGTGCCTGGGAGTTGCTTCTTCCGAAGGAAGGGAAACTCCTGACTATTGACAGGCGGCAGCCGGGTTTCTAATATTGTCCAACTCAATCGGAATTTTATCAATCTCCCTGCCAAGGGGAACCACAGGTGGTCATTACAATGATGAAAAAGGGACTGGACGGCATCCAGGCCGAAGGCAAAAAAGTACTGATGCGCGTAGACTTCAACGTGCCTTTGGATAGCAATCTGAATATCACCGACGATACTCGCATCACCGCTGCTCTGCCTTCGATCAAATTCATCCTGGACCAGGGAGGCAGTGTTGTTTTGATGAGCCACCTGGGTAGACCAAAAGGAAAGATCGTTCCTGAAATGACTTTGCGTCCGATTGCCGATCGCTTGGCCGAGTTGGTCGATGGGCCTGTTAAATTTTCCGTCGATACGGTCGGTCCCGATGCCACGGAGAAATCCGCGGGGTTGCAGCCGGGCGAAATCTTGTTGCTGGAAAACCTTCGATTCAATCCTGGTGAGACTGCCAATGACGAGGGGTTTGCCGAGGGGTTGGCGCAGCTTGCCGACACCTATGTGAACGACGCTTTTGGAACTGCCCACCGCGCTCATGCATCCACAGTTGGGGTCACAAAATATTTTGCAACCTGCCGGGCAGGTTTTCTCATGGAAAAGGAATTAAAAAATCTTGGTGGTTTGTTGTCTGAACCGGAGCGTCCTTTTGTGGCAATTCTGGGTGGAGCAAAAGTTGGTGGCAAAGTTGAAATCATTCTGAATCTTTTGGACCAGGTCGATATTTTGCTGCTTGGCGGAGGCATGATTTTTACCTTTTTCCAATCGGCCGGTTTGAACATCGGCAAGAGTTTGTTGGATGAAGAAAGTTTGGAAGTGGTCAAGGAAATAACTTTGAAATCCAAAGACAGCAAAGCCGATTTGATCCTGCCAACGGACTGCACCGTGGCAACGGAATTCAACGACAAGGCCGAGCGCAAAGATGTCCTGGTGACGGACATTCCATCCGAGTGGATGGGGTTGGATATTGGCGAGGTCAGCACCAGGAGTTATCAGGAAATCATCCTCAAGGCCAAGACGATTTTTTGGAACGGCCCTATGGGAGTTTTTGAATTGCCTTCTTTTGCCGCAGGAACCCGAGGTGTTGCCGAGGCCGTAGCCGAGGCTTCGGACAATGGAGCCATGAGCGTTGTCGGCGGTGGTGACAGTGTGGCCGCGGCCAATCAATTTGGTGTTTCTGATCGAATCGGGCATATCTCCACGGGTGGAGGCGCTTCACTCGAATTGATGGCTGGGCGGCAATTGCCGGGCATTGAAGCCCTTTCTGGCGCCTAGAAGCCCCTGTAGAATAGTCCAGGTAGGGGTTTGACAGGAACCGGGACGGGTATTAACTTACCCGTCCCTTTACGGTCCTGCCAGTGCCGGACCGCTGGTGAATTATGTTTCATACTTGCTTCGGGAGCGATCGAACATGCTGCACACTCTTTTGATTATCATTCACATTCTGGTCTCCATCGTTTTGGTCGCAGTGGTTCTGTTGCAGTCGAGCAAAGGTGGCGGTCTCGCTGGTGCCTTCGGTGGGGGTGGTGGCTCTCCTCAACAGATGTTGGGCTCCAAAGGCATGACTACCCTTTTGCACAAGATGACGGTCTACTTGGCAGTGGCATTTTTCATGACGAGTTTCCTTCTGTTCATGACCCAGGATTTGGGCTCTGCCGGTGGTGGTGGCAACAGTGGCAGCGTCAAGCAGGAAGCTGCCGAGTCCGGTGAAGTCATCGTTCCGGTGACCACTCCCATGGACGAAGTCAATGTCCCTGAAGGTTCCAATACCACTGATGGAACAAACGAAGAAAACTAAACTTTGGGCCCGGGTGGTGGAATTGGTAGACACGCTATCTTGAGGGGGTAGTGACCACAAATCGTGCGGGTTCGAATCCCGCCCCGGGCACCATCAAAAAAAAAAGGGAAACTGTTCTTCAACAGTTTCCCCTTTTTTTTATTGACACCTTTTCCAAACAATACAAATAATGTCTCTGCATCCACTGGTTATCTGACGCCAAGTGCATGCGTTCGCAACTTCCAAGACAGGAGGTCTTGCCTGAAGCCCACTGGGTGCGGGAATCAGGTGGACGCAAGGACTCAAACCAAAGTGAGGTCCGGTATGGAGGAGAGACATGCCTTGGTGGCCGCTGGCGCCAAGAAGAAGACCAAGAAGAAAGCTGCCAAGAAAAAGGTTGCCAAGAAAAAGGTGGCTAAGAAAAAGGTAGCCAAGAAAAAGGTCGTCAAGAAGAAGGTAGCCAAGAAAAAGGTAGCCAAGAAAAAGGTAGCCAAGAAAAAGGTCGCCAAGAAGAAGGTAGCCAAGAAGAAGGTAGCCAAGAAGAAGGTAGCCAAGAAGAAGGTAGCCAAGAAAAAGGTAGCCAAGAAGGCTGCTAAGAAAAAGGTCGCTAAGAAAAAGGCACCAAAGAAGGCTGCTAAGAAAAAGGTCGCTAAGAAAAAGGCACCAAAGAAGAAGAAGTAGAGTGGGCCTTCGGGTCACACGAAAAGAAAACCGCCGAAGAGTAATCTTCGGCGGTTTTCTTTTTCAGTTCTGGAACTCAGGTTGGCTCAACAGCCCTTAGTTGTCCTCAGCTGCCTGCAGTTCAGCGAGGTGGGCGGCACGAACGTTAGACGGCACCACGTCGATATACCAAGTCAGTCCCAGGGTAAAAGTAGTGTATTTGACGATATTGGAATAACCCAATTCATCCACTTCAAAGGCAAAGGTCGTCAGATCAACCTGGCCATTGAGGCTGAGGTTTTTCATGATATTTGCTTCCAGGGCAAAGTTGCCTTCCAGATAGAGGGCGGTTTTGTCCTCAAGGTGACTGAAGCGGTTGATCATTCCGCCAAGGCCGAAACCAAGTTTGGGGGTGAGCCCGAAAAATTTGGCGGGGCGGGCATCGTAGGTAAGGTGAACGCCACCCTTGATGAGGCTGAAATCAGGATCTTCGTCCACTTGGACCCGTACGTCTTGGGACGGATCATCCGGAATAGGCATGTAGCGCATGGTGGTTATGGCTTTTCCTGTGGCATAGGTGCCCACAAGATCCATGTGAAAATCTCTGTTAACATAGAGGCCAACCCGGCCACCATAGGAAGGACCGGATTCAATTTCCTTGATGGCTGCATCGTAGTGCAGGACATCCCGGCTCACAGCAAGAATTCCCCCACTGAAGGAGATAATGTCGCCCGCTCCATCAGTCAGCACCGTGCGCTCACCCAGGGGTTGGTTTTCGAGGTAAGTACCCCCGGAGAAATTGCCGTAGAAGCCGGTTATGGTGTAAGCTTTGACCATGTAGTCGGAAAAATGGAGTTCTTCTTCCATCTCTTCCAAGAGGGCCTCGTCCACAGGGGCATCGGTTACAGGAGTATCCGCTGCTGAACCGTCCTGTTGGGCCAGCAAACTGCCCGGGAAAAGGAAAAAGACCAAAATGAGGGTCAGCCCCAAGGACAATTTGAACATGTAGGCAGTCTTCATCAATTCACCTCTGCCGGCTCCAGGCATGCTCAAATGCAGCCATTGGGCCGACGATTGGGTTATCGGTGGGGTTGCAACGGTCTGGCAGGAGAAAAAACATGGCCTTCTGCCCGATCCGGAACACGAATAACGGTAATGGTCCTGGGGATTACTGTCCAGAACTTTCGCTTATTTGCCTTATGTGCTGAAGGTATGCTGTGGATAACTTCGGGCCGGTTGACAGGCCGTTGTCGTGCTATTACCATTGCCATTCGTCTAAAAAACCGGCTCCAGGGTAGGTTTGTGACCTGCTGTGGCTGTCCGAAACATAGTCTCGTGATCCTGTATTCCGGAAGATTGCAGTTTTGCTGTAGTTTTTTGAGTGTGCCGGCCACCTGACCTACCTCCGTTTCCCTTCTACTCGGGAGGATGACCGTTGAAAAACTACCCTATGGAAAAGATCCGCAACATTGCCTTGGTTGGGCCCCACGGTGTCGGCAAAACCAGTCTCGCCGATGCCATGCTTCATGTAACAGACAAAGTGGGACGCCGCGGCAACGTGGATGACGGTTCTTCTGTTTTCGATTTCGCAGAAGAAGAAATTGAAAAAAGGCAAACCATTTCCGCCAGCCTGGCCTGGACCGAAATTGAAGGCACCAAAATCAATATCATTGATACTCCCGGCGTGGACGATTATCGCGGTGATGTCACCGCCGCCAGCCGAGTAGTCGAAGGTTTGATTTTTGTAGTCAAAGCCGATGGTGGTTTTGAGGTAGCTTCCGAAAATCTATGGAATATGCTGCGCGAGACGCATCTTTCCACCTTTATTGTGGTCAATCGCATGGGCAAGGAACAAGCCGACTGGCGCGGCACTCTCAACGGTCTTAAAGACCGTGTCACCGGTGCTGCTCCCTTGCAACTGCCTATTGGCCAGGGCGAAACTTTCGAGGGCGTCATCGATCTGATCCTCATGAAAGCATTCAAACTCGAAGGCCACCATCCAGTGGAAATGCCCATTCCCGATGATATGCAGGATGCCGTGGAAGAAGCTCACGAAATGCTGATGGACGCCGCGGCCAACGCCGATGACGACTTGACGGAAAAATTCCTGGAAGAAGAAACCCTCAGCAACGAAGATGTCATCCTCGGCCTCAAAAAGGGAACTCTCGAAGGAACAGTGTATCCCATCCTGTTTACCGATGCCGTCAGCGATGTTGGCGTGACTTCCCTGCTGCGCTCAGTAGTGAACCTGGTGCCCAGTTCCTTCAGTCGCACTCGCAGTGAAATGAAGGGTTTGATCCCGGGTACTGACGACGAAGCCTCTTTCACACCCAGTGCCGATGGCCCCACCGTGGCATTCGCCTGCAAACGCCAATACGAAACCCAAGGTGGCGATGTCACCTGGTTGCGTGTTTTCAGTGGCACCGTCAAAAGCGGCGATAACTTCAAATGCAGCGATGGTCACAGCAGCGAGCGCATGGGACAGCTGAATGTTACCATGGGCAAGAACAAGGAAAAAATTGATATGGCCGGGCCTGGCGACATCGTTTTGGCAGCCAAGCTGAAGCACACCCATGTCGGCACCACATTGACTCAGAATGTTGAGTTTGCTTTCGAGCCCATCAAGTATCGGGTGCCCACCAGTGCTGATGCCATCATGCCCAAAGTCAGTGGCGAAGAAGATAAAATGGCTGCCGGCTTGAACAAATTGCGCGAAGAGGATCCTACTTTCCAGTTGATTCATCAACCGCACCTGGGCCAGACCCTTTTGGCCACCCAGGGCGACATCCACACCAACACCATTCTGGAAAAGCTCAAGAAGCAGACCGGAGTGGAAGTGGCGCGCAGCCGTCCCCGCATCAACTTCAAGGAGACCATTCGCGGCACCGCCGAGAAACAGGGTCGTCACAAGAAGCAGAGTGGTGGCCGTGGGCAGTTTGGTGACGTGCACATTCGCCTGGAGCCCATGCCCCGTGGCGAAGGTTTTGAGTTCGCTGACGAAATCGTTGGTGGCGTGGTGCCCGGCAAGTTCATTCCCGCTGTGGAAAAAGGTTGCCGTGAAACCATGCTGACCGGTTTGATCGCAGGCTACGAAATGGTCGATGTCAAGTGCGCGCTGTTCTTCGGCTCGTACCACAACGTCGATTCCAGTGAAGCAGCCTTCAAGATGGCAGCGGCCAAGGCCCTCAAGGGTGCTATCAACGAAGAAGCTGGCAAATTGCGGCCTGTTATTCTGGAGCCGATCATGTCGGTTCGCATCGTTGTTCCCCAGGCTTACATGGGCGACGTGATGGGTGATGTTTCAACTCGTCGCGGCGCCATCCAGGGCAGCGACCAGGACGGACCTTACCAGGTTGTCACGGCCAACATTCCCGAAGACGAACTGTACCAGTATGCTTCGGCCCTGCGGTCGTTTACTCAGGGTACGGGTACGTTCACCATGGAATTCTCGCACTATGCGGAAGTCCCCGGTGATGTGCAGAAACGCTTGGTCAACGATTACAATTCCATCCAGACCGAGGAAGAGTAGGGGCGATCATGGCAGGACATTCAAAATGGGCGAACATCAAGCACCGCAAAGGCGCTCAGGACGCCAAGCGGGCCAAGGTGTTCACTCGTCTGATCAGGGAAATCACCGTAGCTGCCCGTCAGGGTGGCGGCGATGCCGAGGCGAATCCGCGTCTGAGGGCGGCGATGCTCACCGCTCGCGGCTCCAACATGCCCAACGACACCATCGAAAAAGCGGTCAAACGCGGCACCGGTGACCTGGACGGCATGGTTATCGAGGAAGTAACCTACGAGGGTTATGGCCCTGGTGGGGTGGCCATCCTCGTGGAGTGCCAGACGGACAACAAGAACCGCACCATCGCCGAAGTGCGCCATTGTTTTGGCAAATTCAACGGCAATCTGGGTTCCAACGGGTGTGTGACCTTCATTTTCGACCGCAAGGGCATGATCATGCTCGACGGCGAACGCTGTGACATTGAAACTGTCATGGACGCGGCCATCGATGCCGGTGCCGAAGATGTGGAAGAAGAAGGAGATCTGATCAGTGTGACCACTGCCATGGAGGATCTGCACTCGGTAAGCGAGGCGTTGACCAAGGCCGAATTGCCGGTCACGTCCACCGAACTGGCGCAGATCCCGAACACTCTGACCAAGGTTGAAGAAAAAGACGCCATGACCCTGATGAAGCTGATCAATCATATGGATGACCTGGACGACGTATCGCAGGTCTCGGCCAACTTCGACATTGATGACGATGTGATGGCCAAGATTGAGGAAAGCCTTTAGGGTGCAACCCCGCTCTGACCGCGGGCTGAATCGAGAGGTTTGCCTGTGATCGTGCTGGGAGTCGATCCTGGAAGTCATGCGACCGGCTTCGGTGTTATCAACACCGGGCCGGTCGTTCGTATGTTGGACGGTGGTGTGATCCGCACCAACAGCAAGGCGCCCCTGGAGGAGCGTCTGCACACCATCTACACCGGGTTAACGGATGTGTTCAGCCGCCACGCGGTGCAGGCCATGGCGGTGGAGGACCTCTTCAACGCCAAGAATGCCCGCAGTTCGCTAATCCTTGGTCATGCTCGTGGAGTTATCCTGTTGACCGGAGCTCAGGCTGGCCTGGAAGTAGGTTCCTACGCGCCCCGAGAAATAAAAATGGCTCTCACCGGCAATGGCAATGCAGCCAAGGAACAGGTGCGCTTCATGGTCATGCGCATCCTGGGATTGAAAGAGGAGCCGCCCATGGATATGAGTGATGCTCTGGCCGTGGCCTTGACCCACCAGCAACGGAGGATGAGATGATTGCATTTCTGGATGGGATTTTGGCTATTGCAGGCACTGAGGCCGTGGTGACCATTGGTGGTGGCATCGGTTTGGATGTCCAACTGTCAGCCCGAAGCGCCGATCGTTTGCCTGCCGTGGGGCAGCCCATCAAACTGTGGACCCACCTTTCGGTGCGGGAGGACAATTGGGCTCTTTTCGGGTTTATTGAAGCTGAAGAACGAGCCATGTTTCGGTTGTTGATTTCAGTGACCGGGGTTGGACCGAAGGTGGCCATGGGGATGCTGTCCCGAGCTTCGGGGGAGGAGATTGCCCAGGCATTGCGGACTGGGGATGAGAAGGCCCTGGTGAGGCTGCCGGGGATCGGGAAAAAGAGTGCAGCGCGGTTGATTGTGGAGTTGGGGCAGCGGATTCCTGAGTCGGTGCTGGGGGGGATGGAAATTGGAGATGGAGTGGGGTCGGGGCCTGTTGGGGGCTTGCGTGAAGCTTTGGCCGTTTTGCAGGCTATGGGGCTGGCGCCGGCTGCGGCTGAGCAGGCCTTGTTGGTGGCTCGGCAGAGGGATCCTGAGGTCAGTGAGGATTTGGAGGGATGGGTTCGGGCGGCTTTGCGAGGGATTTGATTTCCTTTATCGTAGATTGTCTTGTCCTGAGCGCGATTTTATTTATGTGATTAAATGGTGTGTATAAATTGAGAAGAATGGAGTCATTCTCCAGTAGCCGGGAGCGGTCAATGGTCTCTTGTCCCCTTTGTAATAACTCAGCGGAAAAATCTGTGCTCGCCCAGGCGGCCCTGGTCAACGATGCTGTAAGCGGTCTGGTGCAATGCCCGGCTTGCGGTGTGATCTACTTTGACCCTTTGCCCTCAATAGAGATCCTAAACCGTTTCTATTCTGCGGCCTATTACGATTTCCGACGCTGGCCGGGCGAAGCCGGTGGGGCCTGGTTTGGCCGTAAACTCAGGAAGATTGGTCCAACGGGCCGGTTTCTGGATGTGGGCTGTGCCACGGGATTTTTTCTCAACGGAATCCGCCAGAGCACCGATTGGGAAGTCCACGGGGTGGAGTTTGGCAGGGATGCAGTGAAATACGCTCGTCAGGAACTGGGTTTGGACGTTCTTGAAGGCGACCTGAAGGATGCCAACTACCCCGATGCCTATTTCGACTATGTCCACGTGAACAATGTGCTTGAACATGTGCTGGATCCGGCCGGTTTGCTTGCCGAGTGCCACCGGGTTCTCAAACCCGACGGTCATTTCTTCCTGGCGGTACCCAACGGGGTGAATGATAGCCGCAATCTGATTGATTTCTTCGGCAGTGAGAACCTTCCCGCACGCAGTCCTAGTGGACACATCTTCTTTTTTCCTGCCCACACTCTTCTGGAACTGTTCGAGCGGTTCGGTTTCAAAGTGAGGACAAAAAAGACAGGCAGTATCAAGCGGGGCCTGCGCAACACCGGCATTCTTCCAAAAAAGAAAAACTGGAAGGAGGACCACTTCCCAAGGGAGGATGCGCAAGTCATGGCGGGCTCAGGTGTTGTCGTCAACGAGGGGAAAAGGAAATCTGCTTTATACTATCAGTACCGGAATTTTTCGGCGGAAATGGGGAATATGCCGGGTCTCCACGATTTTGGGCTGGATTTCCTGTTTGAATTGACAAAAGGGATATGAAAAATACTACACAAAACTGGAATAAGTCCCAAATGAAATCACCGCACAACACCGATTTTTCCGGTTACAGCCAGACCAGCGGCCTGAATCTTCACAAGATAGACACCTGCCGGAACCAGGTGCCCGTCTCCATCGCGCCGATCCCAAACCATCATTTGTGAACCCGCCTGTATATTCTCGGAAAAGAGTTTGCGAACCCGATACCCTCGCGTATCAAAAATTTCCACGGTGACGGGCCCCGCATGCCCGGCAGAAAAACGAATGCCCACTTGACCGCCACTTGGATTGGGCGAAATACGAGGAGCCGAAAGAAGAACCATCATTGCTTCTTCCGGGGCAGCCGAAAGGACCGAGTTGGCGGTCTCAGGGGTGGGCTGATCGAAAAATTGCCAGGTTGTATTGCCATCAGACAGGCGGCCATAACTGATGTCCGTAACCTGGGCTCCGATATCCAGCGTATCGACAGGCAGGGCCAGGCCGCCATCCAACAGGAACAAGCCGATTTGCTCTCCCGAAGCCGAAAGCTTGAACGGAGCATGGATCCCGGCTTGGGACATATCGTTGTCACACCAAATCAGCAAATGCTGACGGCTTGGCAAAGTCATGACCGGCAGTTGCCATTTGGTGGGATTGTTGAGGTCATCGGTCAGGTAGTAATCCCCAAGATTCAAATTGTGATTGCTGCGGTTGAACAACTCAACCCAATCATCATACTCACCGGCGGCATCGGGGTTGGTGAAACTGTTGCTGGCCAGAAATTCGTTGATCACCAGGTCGGGCAATGGTGCAGGTCCGGTCTGCACGAGCCATTGGTGAACAATGGTATCTCCATTGGTGTCGGCATGACGCAGTTGGTACCAGAGCGCAGTTTCGGCAGGGGTCTCAGTATCGACAAAAGAGTATTGCAACGCGTCATCGCTATACGGGGAGCCCACAAGACCAGGGTATTGTTCGCTGGTGGCCAAAAGTTCCAGGGCCATGGAATCGGCCACGGCTCGCCACACTTCAAAACCCTCGTTTTCTCGCTCCCTTTCGGTTTGCCAGTGCAGGATCACATTGTCGTCATGGGTCGTGGCGGAGAAGTGGCTCAATTCCACAGGGGCCATGAAATCAGCCAAAAACTCGGACAGGTGGGCGACAAAAATTGGCTGGCGAAGAGCTATAAAATCCTTGTAGTCGGCAGCGGCCTCGGTCAGGTTCCACAGCCCTGACCCGGGATATCGACGGGCGTGCGGGGGCAGTTCCGGTTCGAACATAACCACCAACGAATCGAAGCGGGCCTGGGCATTGGAAACTTCCAGAACGCCATTGAGCAAATAATCGGCCCGGTCACGGAAAAAGGTCCGGTACTCGGCATTTCCCATCAGCTGACGAAATAGCCGGCAGTAGAGACGATTGATGCTATAGGATTCAAAATAACTCAGCGCAGGACGATATTCTTCATATTCGGAATAACTTCCCGCCGAATAGAAACGCAACAATTGGTCCTGGAGATTTTGCGGATAGAGAATGTCATCTTCATCCCACATGACATAATTCCAGCGTTGATCGGGCTGGCGGAGAATAGCCAGATTGTGCCTGAAGCCATTTTCGGAATTGGCCGTGAAGGCGTTGATGATAATCCAGTCGGTATAGGCCTGAAGATTCAGCCGTTGTGAGACCCCCACAAAGAAATTGTGATCCGAGGGGTCGGACCAGTCGTTGACCCAATTGAGGAAATTCAACCAGGCATTCGGATCACCGTGCTCGGTTATACCGTCCTTGACCAGAATGACATCCTGAGGATCGTAGCCCAGACTCACGGTGGCCCACTTGTCATCCAGACGCTCGCGCAGGGAATAGATTCCCCAGTATTCTCCATTGAGATATGCCACTGAAGGGGTCCACCTGCTGGTCAAATGACCCAGTTCCCGGTGGATGGATGTTGCCCAGTGATCGGTCAGCAAATACTGGGGCATCATGGTCTGGCGAAGCAGCAAACGTTGGCTGACGGTGGGGCCGTCACCAAAAAAATCATGGTAAAGGTAAACTGGATCCTGATGGTGATCAAAGTAGAGGCGCCACGACTTCTGGGGCAGACCACGGGTCCAGCCACCATTGATTCTCAGGCCGATGTTTCGGGACATGACCGGGGTGCCATCAGCTTCCCACACTTCCAACTGGGCCGTGCGTTCCCACTCGATACCGCGTTGATCCCAGTTGGGATTGGCATCGCCCCAGACATAAAGCCCCTGGGCATCGGACCAAACATTCGATGGGTCTGTATGCAGAGACCAAACAGGATAGTCGTGGGATCCGGGTGTCAGCGTTGGCGACGAAACGGGAAAAGCCCAGATCGTATCCTTGTCAGCACTTTCCAGGGACCTGAAGACAGCCCGGGTCGGTTGATCTTCATCCCAGGTGAAAGTCCGTTGCCAGGTGTCGTTGGAAAGTTGAACAAAACCAAGACCACCGGAGACAATTTCCGCTGGCTCACTTGAAACAAAGGTTCCGACAATACTGCCTTCCTGATAACCGTCCATGGGGGGAGCCCACCCTGTGGGAACCGCCCGGTTGGAATAGGTTTCCAGGATTTCAAAATTATTAGCTAGGGCACATGCCTGGGAAAGGCACAAGCCAATAACTAAAATGAAGAGACGCAATGAATTCTCCCGAATTGGTTGGTTGATGGCGACACTATCGAAAAAGCGGTGAATGACCTAACGTCGTATTTTTGAAGTATTATTTATACTTTTATAAGTATAACACATTAAATGGATCATTCCATTCGAAAAACGAGAAAGGAATGCCGGAGCTATTTGAACGTCTGGGCACGGCAAAATCCCTTTACCGTTGATTTTTCAGTACGGTGCACTAGAATTCCTCCAAAGCAAATACTCCACTTCCCTTGTCACCTGGCCAAAGGATAAATTTCGATCTTGGAAAACGAACGCTGGACAGACCCCAAACACCAACCACAGGACGAGGACCTCGACTTAAGTTTGCGTCCCCGTCGTCTGGACGAATTTATTGGGCAGGAAGCTCTCAAAGAGAACCTGCGCATCTTCATCCAGGCTGCCCGTCAGCGCGGGGAAGTGCTGGACCATGTCCTGCTGCATGGCCCTCCGGGGTTGGGCAAAACCACTCTGAGCCAAATTGTGGCCGCTGAAATGGAATTGGAGCTGCGCCTCACCAGCGGGCCCGCCTTTACCAATGCTGCCGAGCTCATCGCCCTGCTCAGCGAACAGTCTGACCGCCGGGCCATTTTTATCGACGAAATCCACCGGCTCGGCAGGGTCATTGAAGAGCATCTCTATCCGGCCATGGAAGATTGGCGAGTGGAGCTGATTATCGACAAGGGGCCCAACGCCCGGCATTTCAATCTGCAACTGGAACCATTCACATTGATCGGGGCCACCACCCGGGCAGGCCTGATTACCCCGGCTCTGCGCAGCCGCTTTGGTATTGTCTTTCATCTGGATTTTTATCCTCCTGAAGATCTGGCCATCATTGTTACCAGATCGGCCGGCATTTTAGGCATCGGCATCGACCAACAAGGCGCAGTGGAGATTGCCCGCCGCAGCCGGGGCACTCCCCGCGCGGCCAACCGGCTGCTGCGGCGCGTGCGGGACTTTGCCCAGGTTCTCGGCAAGCCCATGATTGACCAGGAGACAGCCGACATGGGGCTGACCAAACTTGGGGTCGACGCTCTGGGCCTGGAACCTCTGGATCGTCGGTATCTGCAAACCATCATCGATCACTTCGAAGGTGGGCCTGTGGGCATCAGCAATATGTCCGTCAGTCTGGGCGAGGAGTCCGATACTCTGGAAGATGTAGTGGAACCATTCCTCATCCAATCGGGTCTGTTGAAACGCACCAGCCGCGGGCGCGAAGTGACCTCCCATGCCTATGCCCACCTGGGCCTGGAGAAACCAACAGACGGACCGGGCTCCGGCATTCAGGGTGAGTTGCTTTGAGTGCTGGCAGTGAGTGGCAGTTCGATCTTCCCGAGGAGTTGATCGCCCAGGACCCTCCCGAGCGTCGTGGGGATTCTCGTTTGATGCTGGTGGAGCCGGAAGTCGGCCCGGTTTGTGAACGCATCTTCAGGGAGTTGCCTTCTCTGTTGAAGTCTGGCGATTTGCTGGTGCTCAACGACAGTCGTGTTTTGCCGGCCCGCCTGATGACTCGACGTGTGGACACCGGCGGCCAGGTTGAAGTTTTGCTGATCCGGCCGGTCAAATCGCAGACCTGGTTGGCCATGGCCAAACCGGTTCGGCGCCTGCGCTCTGGAATCCGCCTGTCCATCGGCCCTGAAAACCAATTTCTGGAAATTCTGGAGAAACGTGACGACGGGCAAATCCTGGTGACCTCGGACCCGGATCCCTGGAAGTTGGCTGCTGACCACGGTGTGATGCCCCTTCCTCCATATATTCGGCGGGATGATGGTGATCCCCAGGGCCAGGAACGTGGCCAACGCGATAGAGTGCGTTACCAAACAGTCTACAACCTGCCTGATTCAACCGGCGCCGGCTCGGTGGCCGCGCCTACGGCTGGACTGCATTTTTCCGATCAAACCATGGGTGCCCTGTCTGACCGGGGCGTGAAGATTGCCCGGGTCTCTTTGCATGTGGGGCCAGGCACTTTCAAACCCCCCACCGAAGAACAAATCGCCGCCGGTCGTCTTCACCGGGAGTTTTTCCGTTTCAATGGGGAGACTCATGGGGCAGTGAAAGAAACCCGTGCCAATGGCGGACGAGTGATCGCCGTCGGCACAACCAGCCTGCGGGTTTTGGAAACCGTGTCCCGTCTGGGGCTCGAGGCGACCGATCAGAATTGTTTGGAATTTGCCCCCTCAGCCGAGGACCCCGATCCTTTCTTCACCGGCAGTGCTCAACGCAACAATGAAGGTCACTGGCAAGTCACCGGCATGACCCGGCTCTTCATCCAACCGCCGGATCGGGTCAGTGCAGCCGATGGTCTTCTGACAAACTTCCACCTGCCAGGCTCGTCTCTGCTAATGTTGGTGGCCTCTCTTGCCGGTTCAAAAACCTGGCGTTTGGCCTACCGCCTAGCAGTGGAAAAGAAGATGCGTTTTTACAGCTATGGTGATTGCATGTTGCTGTTGCCCGGTTGCAGTCAATAGCCCAAAGGACAAGATCTTGATCAAGCACAAACTGGATACCCCTTTCAGCTTCCAAGTGGACTCCACCGCCTCCGATTGCGCTGCTCGTCGAGGACGTCTTAACACTGGCCACGGCACCATTGAGACACCGGTTTTCATGCCTGTCGGCACCGTGGGAACAGTCAAAGCCGTCACCTTTGAATCTGTCTGGGAAACTGGCGCACGTATTATTCTCGGCAATACCTACCACTTGTATTTGCGTCCCGGTCACGAGCTCATCCAGCGCATGGGCGGACTGCACAAATTCCAGGGCTGGGATGGAGCCTTGCTCACCGACAGCGCCGGTTTTCAGGTTTTCAGTTTGAACGAGCTGAACAAGATCACTGAAGATGGGGTGGAGTTCCGTTCGCACCTTGATGGCAGCAAACATTTTTTCAGTCCTGAAGTGAGCATGGAGGCCCAACTCAACATCGGGGCCGACATCATCATGGCCTTTGATCAGTGCGCGGCCTACGGAGTGAGCAAGCAGGAAGTGGAAGCGGCCTTGGACCGAACCTCCCGCTGGTTGGTTCGCTGCAAGGATGTCTTTGGCGGCCGGACCTCTCGTGAAGGTTGGGAGCGAGTTCTTTTTGGCATCATGCAGGGCGGAGTTCACCAGGATTTGCGTCGGCAAAGTGCCGCGCAAATTGTTGATCTGGATTTGCCGGGTTATGCGGTGGGTGGGTTGTCGGTGGGTGAGCCCACTGAGGCCATGCGTGAAATCACTGAACTCTCGGCTGGATTGTTGCCCCAGGATAAACCTCGTTATCTCATGGGTGTTGGCTTTCCCGATGATATTGTTGCCAGTGTGGAAATGGGCATTGATATGTTCGATTGCGTTTTGCCCACTCGCATGGCCCGCACCGGGACGGTGTTGACGCGGGATGGGCGGTTGGTTGTGAAGAATCAGGAAAATGCCGAGGACCACCGGCCCATTGATGATGAGTGTGGGTGCCCGGTGTGTGCTCGTCATAGTCGGGGATACATTCGTCATCTTTTCAAGGCCAATGAAATATTGGGGCCCACTCTGGCAAGCATGCATAACCTGTTTTTTTATCAGGAGTTGATGGCCGGGATTCGTGGATCACTGGAGGCGGGGGAATTCAAGCCTTTTGCCCGGGAAGTGACTCGGCGCTGGCAGGAGGGAGAGAGGGCTCGGTTGGCTGGAGTGGAAAACCGATCTCCGGGAGGGCGAAAACGACGCCTCTGATCCTTGATGGTGACTGCCTGACATGGTCTTTCCCAAACAACGCCACACCCAAACTTGCCCCGGAAACCCAAACGTTGCATCTTTGCCGGGCGAGTTTCGACGTCGGATGCCCTCAGGCATCCATATTGCCCCTTGAATTGAAAATAAGGAGAGGTTCATGACCCTCATGAACGTTTTGGCTCTTTCCATGCCCGGTGGTTCCGGTGGTAGTGGTTCAGCCATTGCTGGTTTTCTGCCCATTATTCTCATGTTCGGCGTATTCTGGTTTCTGATCATTCGGCCTCAGAAAAAGCAGGCCGACCAGCGCAAAGCCATGATCCAAGCCATCAAACGCGGCGACAAAATCGTCACCAATGGTGGACTGTTTGCCACAGTGCGCGATGTCAAAGGCGACCGCGTGGTGGCCACCATTGCCGAGAACGTGAAAGTTGAAATCGCCAAAAGCTCCGTGAGTGCTGTGGTGGAAGCCGGCACGGAGTAGAATTGTCATCCGATGGACTGGCAAATACTGAACGGGTGAGTCCTGGACAGGTCATTCGGCGTTTTGGCAATCGGTGCCTCAGGCAACGTTGCCGCCCGGCCGATCCTGCAGCCCGGGAAACCCGTGAATTGGTGGAACATCTCTGGCTCGTCCTGAACACCGACGGTGGTGTAGGCTTGGCCGCGCCCCAGGTGGGTGTCGATCTTCGGGTGGTTGTGATCCGTGATCCGGAAGCACCCACCGCCAAGAGCCGTATCACCCTGATCAATCCGGAAATTATTGAGACTTTTGGACCCAGGGTGGCTTTTGAAGAGGGATGTTTATCATTTCCTGGTTTGTATCAGGATGTGATCAGGCCCCGGGGAGTCGTGGTCAATTATTTTGATGAGAGTGGGCACGCCCATCAGGTTCGCAACAAAAAAATGTTTGCCCGAATTGTGCAACACGAGGTGGATCATCTCGATGGAGTGCTCTTCGTGGATCATTTTCCATTCAGGACCAAATTGTGGCTCTGGCCACGACTGGTCATGCAGTTGTTGGGTCATCTAACCTGGAAGCTGAGGAACCGATCATGAAGGTTGCTTTTATGGGGTCCCCGGATTTTGCGGTGCCTTCCCTGGAAGCCCTGGTGGAAAACCGCTTCGAGGTTTGCCTGGTGGTGACTCAGCCTGATCGCAGAGCCGGGCGCGGGCGCAAAATGTTGCCCACGGCGGTTAAGGCCACCGCCCAGAATCATGGTCTGCCGGTGATGGATTTTGGCAAAGGTGATGGGCCGGTTGTATCCGAAGCTATCATGGCCGAAAAGCCGGACGCGGTGGTTGTGGCGGCCTTTGGTCACATTCTGCGTGAGCCTTTGTTGTCGAACCCGCCGCTGGGTTGCATCAACGTGCACGCCAGCTTGTTGCCCCGCTGGCGGGGAGTTTCGCCGGTGCAATACGCCATGATGCACGGTGATACCTGGACTGGCGTGACCATCATGAACATGGACAAGGGTGTGGACACCGGACCGGTGCTGGCCCAACGTTCCATCGCCATCGGCCCCGAAGACACCGCGGGTGATGTGCTGGACAATTTGGCGGGCCAGGGCGCGGATCTGCTCATCCATACCTTGCGCAACCTGGCCAACCATCGCATCACACCCATCCCTCAAAGCGACGCGGGTGCCGTTTATGCTCCCAAGCTGACCAAAACCTTGTCCGCCGTGCGCTGGGATCGCGAAGTCATCACTGTGCACAACCAGATCCGAGCCCTCAGTCCCTGGCCGGGCACTACCTCTTTTCTGGGCGAAAAAATTATCAAAGTGACCTCGGCTCGCCCCATGTCGTTTCTCGTTTCGGGGAAAGATCCAGGCACCGTACTTTCTCTAGGGGAAGACGGTGTGCAGGTTGCTTGTGGGGAAGGTTCCATCCTTCTGACCGGGCTGCAGGTTCCCGGCAAACGCCCTTTGCCGGTGGCCGATTTTTTGCGTGGATTTGAAATCCGTATCGGGGATGTTTTCTGCTCATGAGTGTCGATCCTTTGCGCCGCCAGGCTCTGGAAATTTTGATCGATGTCTATGATGGCGCCCCTTTGGATTCTCTGTTGGATCGTGCCCTGAACAATTTGGCTGATCGCCGCCAAAGTGGTTTGTTGGCGGAACTGGTCCGTGGCACCTTGCAATGGCGAGGTCGTTACCAGCATATCCTGAAACAATTTGTGAAACGAAAACTTTCCAAACAAAGCAACGAATTGGCCCTGTTTCATATGACTTTGCATCAGCTCTTGGGGCTGGATGGGGTGCCGGCTTATGCCGCCATTCACCAGGCTGGGGAGTTGTGCCGCACTCATGTCAGCAATGGCAAGGTGGGCTTTGTCAATGGAGTGTTGCAGTCGGTGCGCCGTCGATTGTTGCCTGAAAATTCTGAAGGGCGGCAACAACGTGAAGTCCTGATGAAAATGCTTTTCGATAATTTGGCCGATGATCCCCTGGCTCAGCTCGCAGCCTGGCAATCTCATCCCGAATGGTTGGTCCGCCGATGGAGTGAACAATACGGCCCCAAACCTACCGAAGAGATCTGCGCTTTCAACAACCAGCCGGTGGTGATGGCTTTTCATGTGTTAAAACCGGCTGATCCCGTGGCTGTGGCAGGGGCTCTGGAAGAAATGGGCCTGGATGTCCTGCCGGGTGATTCTCCTCGTACTTTGCTGCTGGAGGACCGTCCTGGGCGCGCCCGTTTGGCCGAAGTGATGGAACAACATCCCTGTCTCATTGTTCAGGATCCTACGGTGCAGAAGGCCACCCGTTGGCTGATGAGTGGTGCTTCAATTCTGGCAGGCGGCCCCCTGGAAAATTTGCCGGTGCTGGACATGTGCGCCGCACCTGGTGGAAAATCTGCCCGTCTGGCAGCAGCCTGGCCCGGCACAGGGAAAGTGGTGGCCATGGACAACCGTCCCGGTCGGGTTGATTTGCTCAACAGAACCGTGAAACGCACGGGTTTGTCCCGGATCGAAATTGTCGGTGCCGATGGACTGTCAGCTCCATTCCCCGCCGGGCATTTTGGGGCTGTTTTGTTGGATGGCCCCTGCAGTGGAACCGGCGTCTTGCGCCATCATCCCGATGGCCGGTGGAATTTGACCAACCGGACCCCGGGCCGCAACGGACGCATTTTGCGCAAATTGGCCCACGCGTCCATGGATTTGCTGGCCCCGGGCGGGCTTTTTCTGTACGCCACCTGCAGCCTCGAACCACAGGAGAATGAACTGGTGCTGGACAAGTTGATGGCCGAGCGGGATGATGTGGAAACGGCACCTGACGAGCAAGGAAACTGGGTGCGCCAATGGTTGCCCGGCGATACCAATGAAGAGCCTGGAGATGGGTTTTTTGCCGTGCGCTTGCGCAAAAAAGCTGATGGATAAAGGATTGGACTGTTGAAACTCTGGAAATTCATTCTGATGTTGATCGGCTTGGTGGGCCTCGGTGGTGCGGTTGTTCTGGGTATCAACTTTCTGGTCCTTCCCCAACTGATTCACCAGAACAAAGTGGTGACCATGCCGGATATTCGTGGCATGACCGTGACCGGAGCTCAGACCAAACTCAAAAGCCACCAACTGGAAGTGGTTGTGAATCGTCAGGTTTCCCATCCGACCATCCCCGAAGGCATGATTCTGGACCAAATTCCGGCTCCGGAAAAAGGTATCCGCGGTGGCCGCACGGTGATGGTGATCACCAGCAATGGACCGCCGGCAGGATCCCTTCCCGATCTGACGGGGCTTTCCCTTCGTCAGGCCGAAATCACCCTCCAGCGTGAAAATTATCGTCTTGGCAGGGTGCTTCATTTGCGGCGTCCCGGTGTTAGCGAGCCGGTAGTGGACTTCCAATTCCCTGAGCCCGGACTCGAACTCTTCAAAGGGGCCGTGGTCGATCTGGTTTTGGCCGAGCCCACTGCCGCCGAGCTGGTCAGGATGCCCGATCTGAGAGGTGCGCCTCTTTATCGGGCTCGCCAAATTATCACTGCCGCCGGGTTTGTCCTGGCTCCCGTGGCCTACAAACGCACGGATGAAATGGCTCCCAATCTGGTCATGGAACAAATGCCGCCTGCCGGCAAAAGAATCCCCAAAGGAGAACGTCTTGAATTGGTTGCCTCGTCCCGCTGAAGGTTGCGCCTGGGTGGCGCCTTCGGTCTTGTCCGCCGATTTTTCCCGTCTAAAAGATGATCTGGAAAACATGACCACCGCCGGTGCCGATTTTCTGCATCTGGATGTGATGGACGGTCACTTTGTGCCCAACATCACCTTCGGGCCCTTCATTTGCAGTGCCTTGCGCAAGCTCAGCAAATTGCCCCTTGATGCCCACCTGATGATCAGCCGTCCCGACAAATACCTGGAACAGTTTGCCAAATCCGGCATCGATGGTTTGACGATTCATGTGGAAGCGGAGGCCGAAATTTCCCCAACTCTGGCCCGCATTGGCGAGTTGGGTATGAAGCGGGGCATCAGTTTGAATCCCGGCACGCCTTTGGACCAGATTCTGCCTTATCTGGATCAGG
>JAUUYW010000151.1 GCA_030590265.1 Candidatus Krumholzibacteriia bacterium | reverse complement strand
TTTCGTTCGTCAAAGATTGGGTCGAGAAGAAGATACGACGCCATCTGAACCGGGCTCGGTTGCGCCCAGGTTTCGGTTGGAAGCGGTGGAGTAGGCAGTGGATTTACGACGGCCTCGGACTGTTTAATGATTACGCGATCCGACGCAATAGTGCCTAGCCGAAAGTGGTTCCAGCTTGATAGGTCTCATAAATCTTGGTACGAAGCGTACAGGAGCGCGTAGTGCGGGAAATCCGCACGCTGCGTGCGACGTGGCGGGGATTGGAAACGGAATCACGGACGACCCTACTCGGGCACGAAGGGGGAAACCCCGGATACAAGGGGAGTCCTGCGGGTTACCGCGCCAGTCCTCGACCCTACCAGGAGGAAGAAAATGAAAAACTTTTATCTTGTCTTGGTGGTTGTGGCAATTCTGGTAATCACCGTGGGTGCCGCTTTTGCTCAAGACCCCCTGAAATTCGGCATCAAAGCCGGCGTCAGCATTTCCACCTGGGAGACTGACAGTGAATTTCTAGAACTGGATTCCCGAACAGCTTTTGCTGGTGGGGCCTTTTTAATTTATGACCTGACGGGTATCTGGGCTGTTCAAGTTGAAGGTCTCTATGTTCCCAAGGGAGGGACGAGCGAGCAGATGGGGGTTGACGAGAATGAGGAGGAGACAGGTTTATTCACGGCAACTTTCCAGAGCAATTACCTGGAAATTCCGGTTCTGGCCAGGATCTCCCTTGGTTCAAGCCCAGTGCACCTACTCTTTGGGCCTGCTATTGCTTTTAAGCTGTCGAGCAAGTTGACCGCGGATGACGCGTATGGCGCAGATGGTGGGGACTATGAATTTGAATTGGATTTTATTGAAAGTTCTGATTTTGGTTTGGTTTTTGGTGCAGGTGTGGATTTTACCACCAGTTTTGGCCTGGTGATTTTTGATGCCCGCTACACACATTGATTGTCCAATATCCATGATGATCCCGATGTCTTGGAGATAAAAAACAGGGCCTTTCTGGTCACCGCCGGGGTTGCATTCTGATGGCAAAAAACAAATTGAGTTTCACCATTTTCCTGCTCTCATTGGCCCCGCTGCTGTAATGGAGACGGATCTCAGGGAAGCCAATGGCATCCTGATGCGGGATCTCATGGTGGATGCCGGGACCTATCGCAAAGGCGGGGTTGGTGTTCTTGAACCGGGCTGCGAAATCATCCACATGGCTCCTCCGGCAATAAGGGTACCTGGGCAAATGTCCGATTTATTTGATTGGCTGGCACAACCGCACCATCACCCATTGATCACGAGTTCGGTATTCCACTATGAATTTGAATTCATCCATCCTTTCAACGATGGAAATGGCAGAACAGGACGCCTGTGGCAAACCTTGATCCTGAAATCCTGTCATTGATGGGGTCAGTGCTGTGTATGATCTGCAGGGGCGATTGGTTCGAGTTTTGTTGGAATCAACTCAGTATACCATCGGGAGGCACCAGCAGGTGTGGGATGTAGCGAGTAAGTTAATTATCGCACCAACGTCATCCTCTTCGTCTCTGTGAATTCCCCTACATCCATCCTGCAAAAGTATATCCCCGAGGGCATAGTTCGCCCGTTCCAGATGGCGGTGTGAACGCCTGCGGGCAATTCCACACCCTCAAGCAGGACATCCACCAAGCGACCTGCCAGATCAAAAATACGAAGGGTGACTTCGCCTTGCTGCAGCAAGTCGAAGCGAATCGTAGTGTGTGGGTTGAAGGGATTGGGATGGTTCTGCCACAATCGGCCCGCTGTGCGAAGATTGGTGTGCGATTCGGGCTCGACCGGTGCCAGCGGCCCCTGGGAGTATTTGATGGTGGTCAAACCAGAATAGTTGTTCTGCCCCTGAAGGTAAACGTTGTGCTGGGCATCGACCTTGATGTCATGAACCATTGCATCGTATCTCAACCCAGGGTCCTCCCAAAAGACAGACCACAGTTGATCTCCGCCGGGTCCATATTTAACGGTGGAAAACCAGAGCTCCATCATCCCAGTCACGTAGATGTTGCCCAGATCATCCAAGGCAATTGCCGTAGGCCAATCGTATCCGCCAAGACCCGAGAACCTGGCGGTCCAGAGCATCTCACCGTCGAAACTGTACTTGACCGTGGCATAGTCGTAATAGGTGTCGACATCCATGCTCGCGCCGGTCACGATCACGTTGCCCACATCATCGACGACGACGGCATTGGCGTAGTCGAATTCGTACCAATCTTCCTGAGGCCAGGTGTATATATTGGTCCAGGCGACATCGCCGTTCGGGAAGTATTTGGTGGTGAGGAAGTCGCAGTCATCGTATTGAGGCCCCCACTTCAGGCCTCCAACCACAACCACTCCACCTTCGGGGCATACATCCATTCTGCATTGATGGTACCAATGTTCCAGGTTGTTGGCGATCCTGCTGCGCCAGCATTCCTCTCCATCAGGACCATACTTGATGGTTGCGTAATCGAACAGACCGTCTTGCCCTTGGCTTGTACCGGTGACGTACACAGTGCCGAATTCATCAGTGGCGATATCGCTGGGTGAGTCGTTGCCCGATTGATTGCCGTCGAACAGTGAGGTCCACTGATGCAGGCCGGCCGCGTTGTACTTGATGGTGACAAAATCAAAATCATCGTCACCTCTGACCTTGCCGGTCAAGTAGACATTGTCCCAGCTATCGAGGGCGAGATAATTGCCGCTCTCTCCTGAAATATCGGCATCCAGTTCGTCGAATTTTGCCACCCACAACTCGCTGCCGTCCGGTCCGTACTTCACGGTCACATAGCTGCCAAATTCCTCATCGAAATCGAAACTGTGGCCCGAAACCACCACATTGCCGAGGTTGTCGACGGCTATGGCGCTGGCACGGTCCCAGGTGTTTTCACCGCAGTTAAAACGTATCTCCCATAGGAAATCTCCGTCGGGATTGTATTTGATGGTGAGGAAATCCATGTCTTGGTATCCGACGACGTAGACATTCCCGTCAGCATCCAGGTCCATGGCCTTGGTGCCAACATAGTAGTGGCCCGGCTGAGATTGGACCCACTCTTGATGGACTAGCTGGGCGGTGGCGGGAAGGGGAGCAAGCAGGATCAAGATGATGAAGGAGAACTTCCACAGGCTGGTCATGACAGGCTCCTGGCAGACTGCTTGAAAGAAACTGGTGGATCCATTGGATCAAGGTAACTAGCACTATATCATAGTTGAGAGGGGGTGTGTGATTTGGAAAAAATAGCGCCTATGAGTGAGAAATGCACTATTGGCCCATCATTTCTTCTAAAGATCCAACCCGACGAACCTGGCCAGGTGTCAGGTTACGAATTTCTCCAGCCATTTTTAACGCCACCCGGGCATCATCTTCACGCCCGGATCGCCATTGAACCAGCGCCAAATTGAACCACCCGTTGACATAGTTTGGGAAATCCTCCACCAACTGCCCGAGCAATTCCCGAGCGGCATCGTATTGCTCCACCGAGGCGTAGGCCGAAGCCAGGTTGGAGCGAATTCGATGATTGCCGGGACTAAGGGCATAGGCCTTTTCAAATGCGTCAATGGCGTCATCCATTTGGCCAGCTTTGCGCAAGGTCATCCCGGCCCGCAACCAGGGGAAAGCCCATTGAGGATCCATGTTGGCCGCTCGCCTGAATGAGTTGAGGGCATCAGGCCACTTGCCCTGACGGTCCTGGAAAACACCCATACGATAGGGGATTTTACTGTTTCGGGGAGCCCGAGTGGCTGCCAGTTGCAGGGCCGCTTCGGCTTGAGGCCAAGCCTCAACCTCTTCAAGGAAAACAGCCAGACGGTAAGGTGTTTCGGCCAGACCGGGATTGGCTTCTTCGGCCAGGCGAACCTTACTCAAGGTTTTTTTGAGATCGCCTTGTTTGCTGGCGCGAGAGGCTTCATGCAAGTGGACCTGCCAGAGGATTTCCGCCTGATCAAGAGCGGCCCATCGCGGAAGAATTGCAGTGACCAGCAAGACCGAACAAACAAGCCAGCGAACTTTAAGAGGCCGGTTCATGTGCCACCAGGCCATCAGAAAAACACCCGCACTGATGGCCAGCAACGGTGCTACTGGCATCCGGTAACGGGAGGTGGGGAAGAAGGGCAACAGACTCAAAAAATAGCCAGCCAACAACAGCACCATGATGAGCTGAGGACCACGGGGCAGGAATCGAATTCCGAGCAAACCCAGCGCGGTCAGTAAGAAAAATGGCACAACAAGGATGCGCAGAGCAGAGAATTGACCATGCCAAAAATTGTAACTGAAGATTTGCGGTAACTCGTACCCGTTCCAAAAACGATAGGCTTTGCGCAAGTAATGACCTGGCATGGCGCCCAGGTTCAGTCGGAACTCATCCCAGGCTCTTCCGGTCAGAATGCGCGAAACTTCAGACCCTTTGAGGTCGCGTTCCATTTCCAGCTCGAGAGATTTCTCCATGGAAGCGTCGTAGTCGGTTTGACCTTCGGGCACCATGGGGGCAAAAATTCCACCGTAGTCGGCCTGTTGTCCGATCAGCAGATTGATGCCGCCGTTGGTGGTGAGGATCACGAAATCATCGGCCACCAACAGGTTGCGTACAGTGGTGGGCACCAGCATGAGCAAACCGGCAATGACCAAGGCGGCTGATTTTTTCCAACGGTCGGGGCCGGTGTTTTTCTTGAGAATCAAAAGAGGCAGCAAAACCAACAGCAAAAATATGTTTCCCCGGGCCAGTCCAGTCAGTCCCACCAGCAACCCGAGCACCAGCCAGGACGCGGTGGTATTGCTTCGCCAGGCCAGCAGGGTTTGGCGGGCCACCAACAGATACAAGGTGGTCACAAGGGTGGCCATCAGGATCATTCCGGCGTAGAAAACCGGGGCGCCGTACATGGCATACAGGCCGGCTGACAGCACCGCAGCCCAGGCGGGGGAAGGAGAATCATCCTCCCACAAAAAATTGCGGGTCAGCAGAAAGACCAACCAGATGTTCACCAACGAGAGCACCAGTTGCAACCCACTGATGGCCATGGTCCCTACACCAAAAACCCCATACACCAGGGCCAGCAAATGAGGATACAACGGGCCCATCCAATAGGCCTCACCCCAGCCGGGATCTCCGGCCACCAAACGGGCGGCCCACTCGTGATAAGCCAGGCTGTCCAGCAAGGGCACGGTGACCAAATCAGTGGCTGCCAATTGGCGGAAAAAAACAAAGCGCACAATGGCTGAAATAATCAGTATCAGGGCCAGGGCGGCCTCGGGTGAAAAGTATTTTTTCACTACTGCAGTTTATGCTCCAGGCGCAGGCGAATGAATTCGTTGTCATCGGGTGTGTCGGGTGGACGGCGACCGCTGCTCATGGGGTAGTTGTTGTCGTTGACCACCAGCAGGGTGCGCTGGTCCAGGATCAGCAGGCATTCGGGGGTCACGTAAGGGAATGAATAATTTTGGCCCAGGCCGATGGCGCCCTCTTCGGCAACTGTTAGTCCTATCACATCCCTGATTTTCATCAGATCGCAAACCAGGGTTTTGTTCAGAGTGCCGTCGGGATGGATGTCGTCCAGATCCACCTGGTAAATGCGCTTGATCAGGGCCTTGACTCCATCATTCGAATCCCTTTCCAGAACCAACAATCTTGTGGAGTTCACGGCTTCGAGGGAGGCGATGGAAACATTGGAAGCATCCACCTTGTACAGTCGATATTCACCGGTGAAAGCGCTGGTTTGAGGGTCAAACTGGAGGATGACCCGACGGGTGCGGGACGGATCTTCAACCATGGCTTTTTCCACCGAGGCATAGAGGAATTTTCCGTCCGGGGTGATGGCCAGGCCTTCAATGCCGCCACTGCGGGGCAGGTTGGCCATTTGTTCGGCTTCGGCCTGGTGCCGCAGGCTGGGATGATCGGGAGTCATCAGGATATCCAGGTCACGGCTGAATTGGGTCAATTCCGGAACAACGGGGATGTCCACAGCCGGGGACAGAACTTGTCCCAGAGAATCGACGTGAATCAGGGCCGGTCCGAATTCTTCACCAATCCAGAAAGATCCATCGGCAAGCCGGACAAAAGATTCGGGGTCGAGGTGGGCGCCGGTCAGGTGGCCATCATCGGGGACGTCGAGCAGATAATGATGGGGATCGGTGATGAAAGTGTGATTCTTCAGAGTGACGAGGCCCTTGGTGTCGGGGTCGTCAGTCAGGTCCACGGTCAAATGAAACCACTGCAAGGGGACATCCGGGCTGTTGGCCAGGGTGCCAAAACCATTGTCCTGCAAAAGGAGGTAGTGATTTTCGGACAGGTGAACAATGGAGCTGAAACCTTGCACAGGCACTCCGGGTAAAGGCAGTGAGCGGCCATTGATTTCAGGTCCCAGGACTCGTCCCACGGCAGGCCCCGGCATGATGGTGTCGGCTGGCAGGATGGCTCGACCGGTCAGGTGGGTGGTGACATCCTGGTCACTGCTACCTCCACATCCAGCCATTAAAACCAAGACTGGCACCAGCAGGGAAACGGCCCGGCGTTGGGGCATGACAACCTCGCGGATTGGGGTTGAAAACACTTGAGCAATGAAACTGGGCGATTGTCTTAGGATAGGGGTAGATGGCTGGCAGTACCACTGAAATCCAAGGTGAAATATCCAAATCAACAGGTGGATTTGTTCTGGACTTGTTTCTGGACTTGTTTGGTTGACCGAGGGGGGCCTTGATTGTAGGATACTGTGGCCTTGGGAATAAGGATTAAACGGTGTTGTTCCAGTTGGGGAGGGAAATGCTGAAAGGTGTATTTTTGAATTGGAAGATCTTTCAAGCAAAGGCCTCATTTTGGCGCATCGTAATTCCCACAATCTTTACAACCATTCTTTTTGTTGTAACCATTTTTGTTCTTATTCTGCCTTTTATTGAAACCAGTATTCTGGATCGCAAACGGGAAATGGTCAGGGAACTGGTTTCCATGGCTTGGAATGATCTCCACACCTTCGAACAACTGGAAAGCTCCGGGCATTTGTCTCGTCAAGAGGCCCAGGACCAAGCCAAGGAACATATCCGCGCCTTGCGTTTTGGCCATGAGAATTCCGACTATTTTTGGATCAATGACCGCCATCCTTACATGATCATGCATCCCTACCGTCCGGATCTTGAAGGGCAGGACTTGAGTGAGTACAAAGACCCCAATGGCAAGTATCTTTTTGCAGAAATGGTGACCGTTGTCGAAGAACAGGGGGGTGGTTTTGTCGACTATATGTGGCAATGGAAGGATGACTCTTCCAACGTTGTTCCCAAAATTTCCTATGTGAAAGAGGTGGAACCCTGGGGCTGGATTGTTGGCAGCGGTGTCTATATTGAAGATGCCAAGGCGGAAATTGCCTCCTTTACCCGCAATCTTGTTTGGATCTGTGGAGGTATTGTCCTGGTGGTGATGATCCTGGGCTCGGTTGTTGTTCAGCAAGGGGTTGCCTCCCGAGTTCGCTGGCGAAAAGCCGAGGATGAGGCTCGTCGACATCTGCTCAGACTTTCCCACCTGTCCCGTATCCATACCATGAAAACAATGTCCACCGAGATTGCCCACCAGATCGACCAACCTCTTGGAAGCATCCTGCTGCGAACATCCCTTTGCACTGATACGCTCAGCGAGGGCGATCCTGTTACTCCTGAATTGATCGAAAACCTGGAAGAAATCTCCGTTCAGGTGGAGCGAACGGCCGAAATTGTGAAACACATACGGGACTTTTCCTCCCGACGGGAAATGGAGAAAACTCGAAATGATTTGAAGGCCATCATCAGGAAGGTGTTGGCTTTTCAAAAGAGTGAGCTCAACACAAACCGGGTGAACTTGGGATTTGACTTGGACCAACCCGATATGTCAGAGGCCGAACCCATCTGGGTTTTAGTTGATGCAACCTTGATTGAACAGGTCGTTTTGAAC
>JAUUYW010000297.1 GCA_030590265.1 Candidatus Krumholzibacteriia bacterium | reverse complement strand
CAGATGACCGTGGATGAAACTGAAAGAAGTGTGCTTTTGACCAGCAGCGTGGATAGCCATGGCACCAGGTATATGATCTCTCAATTGGGCGAGTTGCTGCTCATTCGGGATTTCAATCTGGAGCAGGCGCTTTTCACCAATCCGGTGCAGTACCCGTTGGTTTTTGACGATGGTCAGGATTTTGCTTACGTCTGTTTTGATGGCCATGCCGCAGTTCGAAAAGTTGCCTACAGCAGTCACGATCACACAATTCACCTGGTGGAGATGGACTCCCTCACCGAAACCGCCATCGATATTGGTCAAGATATTGTCATGTGGCTACGCTGGACACTGGATGGGCAACACATCCTTTGTGGGGTTTTTGGATCTAAACTGAAGGATCGGCGGATCAAGCGCATTGATATTCTTACCGGCCATCAGGAGACACTCTGGACCTCATCTTCGATTTTGGTAGAGGACCCGATCATATCTCCTGATGGCAGCAAGCTGGCCTTCTATGGGGATGACACCGGAGTTGATTTCTACATGCTTGAAGGGTTTTGACCCCTGGCAACTATCACCGGACCAAAGACAACTTCCGCGTAAATATTTTGCCTCCTGTTTCCATCTTCAGGAAATAAACCCCGGCAGCAGCCGTTTGCCCATGTTGATTGCGCCCATCCCAGCTCAAGGAATGTTCCCCTGATTGTTGCATCCCAAACAGGAGCTCCTGGACCAAGTGCCCGCGCAGATCATAAATGCCACAGGTCACATTCTGATCCTGGGGCAAGGCAAATGAGAACCTGGTGATCCAGCGAAAGGGGTTGGGCTGGCCGGGTTCCAGAAAGGCAATGGAAGTGGCGTCGTCCAGGGGAACCCCCACCGTCTCATCCTGGAGGTCAGAATCAAAGATGGCCTGTGTGCCCAGAAAACGGCCGTCTTCGCCCCGGCGATTCCCGACAAAAGTGGCGATGGCCACATCACCCATGGGTGCCAATCCGTTGTATTCTCCGATTCGGAGGGTCGGGTTGACTGGTAATCCCGGATTAGTTTGGAAATTCCAGTTCTGGCCATCAAGTTTGGCAATTTTTCCGTCCATTCCAGTAGCGAAAACCTGGTTGTTGTTGTTTCCTCCGACCGCATAGAAACCGGTGGCACAAAAATGGTTGTTGGACAAATTTGACCCGTCCCAGTGCCAAACTTCCCCGAAACCGGAAAAGAATACATCATCGGCTGCGGTTCCATAAATGGAGGTGACCATTGCGGGACCGGGTTCCAGAGTGGTCCAAAACTCACCGTTCCAGCGAAAAATTCCTCCATTTATTCCAGCAACCCACAAGTCATCGTCGTCTGAAGCCCAGCATCCCCAGAGCATTTCTTCAGTTTCCACCGAAGGCAAGGCCTGCCAGAGCCCATCGGTTTTCTCGAGCACGGTCCCCTGGTTGCCCACTGCCCATGCTTTGCCTTGTGTCAGGGAATAGGTTTCCCAGAGGGTTTCGGTCGTACTACTGTTTTCAGCTTCCCAGGAGTTTCCATCCCAGTGCAGAATGGTGCCTTCATCTCCAACGGCAAAAATGTCAGTGGCGGACCTGCCGGCGATGGCATTCAATTCTTGGGTAACACCGCTGGGTTCAACGGTCCATTGTGTTCCTTCGAAGTGTTCAATAAGTCCTATCTTGCCCACGGCCCAGACCTGGTTTTCTGTGGTTCCCCAAATACTATTTGCTGCCAGAAAGCCGTTTGAATTGGCATCAGACCATTGTTGCCCATCCCAAAAAACTAGATTTTCACCACAAGCATAGGCTGCCCCGTTGGCAGCCACCCACCAATCGAAAAAGGTGCTTCCACAATCGAATCGACAGGTTGTGCCCTTGTCCGGATCGAAAGGCTCATCGTTGATGCGAAAATCAGGTTGAAAAGTGACGCCACCATCCAGGCTGACGGCGGCGTGGGTATCAAACAAGTAGTTCCCGTTCTCGTTGGTTTGGCCATTTCTGTTGTCAAACCAAGTGACCGTGATGGCGCCGTTTTCCTGGTCAACAGTTGCTGTGGGAAAAATTTGGAGTGTTTCTCCCGGACTGCTGTCTACCCTGTGACGCGGTGTCCAGGATTGCCCAAAATCTGTGGAATTGCTGATGAAAATATCGCCATCATCACCTTCTGAGATGGGGATGTCAGGATCGGCATTGATTACAATGCTCAATTTGGCCGGGTCATTTGGATCGGGCAGGATCCAGGGCTGGTAACTGCCCTGCCACCAGAAAGCCGCTCCTGGGAAATGATCCACCTGTTGGTAATTGTCTCCCAGGTAGGCTGTTCCATTGGGAAAAGGATCGCCAAAATAGGAATAGGTTAGACCGCCATCAACTGACCTGCACAATCTGACAGAAGATGAACTGGGCCAGTAGCCTTTGCTGTGAAAAGCGCAAAATACATCGCCGTTGCTTGCCACTGCAAGATGAGCCGGCCAGTCAAAAAGTCCAAAAAGCGAACCGTCCATTTCAATACCTTCAGACCAAGTTAATCCCTGGTCGGATGACCGGGTAGATACGATGACGGTTCCACCGAAGTTTGCACCATAGAACAATGTCCACACCAAATAGATGTTGTTCTTGTTGGGACTGCTTTGCCAGGTGTCAATGGCTAGCCATGGTTTGTCATTTCCAAAAGGATGGGTTCCAGGAGCTTGGGCGAGAGTGGTGGCATTGACAGGATAACCTGGCAGAATTTCCCCGGTTTCAGGATTGCACTGAACCAAAAAAACATCCATGCCAACGTTGCTGTTCAACCAACCGAGATAAATCCAAAACAGACGCCCTTCTGCATCAAAAGCAACCACCGGATCTCCTGCCATCTGGTGTGATGAAGGGAACTGGCAAATGACCGGATCTTCGAAAGAAGCTCCACCATTGTTCGATACTCTCAGTTCATAAAGGGAGGCGTAAGCAACATTGTTGAGGTTGGTGGGGTTGACCGCCACGCTTGATTCTTCGCTGCCTCCCAGTTCCAGATTGTTGTGTCCATCCTTTTGGGTGCCGGACAAGGAAGTCCTTGCCAGGGCTTGGCGCAGGAGGCTTTCCCTTTCATCAAATTGTAGGTGGGGGCCAATCAAGGGGTTTGTTTCCGGTGGTTGGGCTGGTGGGGCGATTCTGGCATTTGCTTCACCGCATATGCAGGCTATGGTCGCGGTGATCAAAACAAACAGGCTCAACTCTTTGCAGATTAATATTCTTGATTTTTTGGCGACTGGCATGAGCATACCCTCCATACTGGGAAATCACATGGAAAATGACTATTCGAGAACCGAAAAACCATCCTGTATGGGTTAATGCGTGTTTTTTGGGTGAATCGCTTAACAATTGGTTGGTAGTAATTTTGGTTTTCGGTTACTCAAGTTCTTTTTTTCCAGTTGGGAAAGGTGGTTGTTATCGCAATTTTACTTGCCAACACCTTAAAAGTATCTTTTGGCACGCATACCACGAACGAAAGAATACAATATGAGTGATATTCAAAATTTTGATACCGCCTTTAAGCTGCTCAATGGCAGGTTGCACGTACTGAATGCACCACCTTTTCGCTTGGTTGTATGTGGGGGAACAGCCCTTATCGCCACCAACCTTGTTCTGCGCACCACCCGGGATGTTGATATTGTAGCCATGGCAGATGAGGCGGGAACATTAATAGACCCAGCTCCCTGGCCTGAAATACTATCGTCAGCCGCAAAGGAAGTTGCAGGAAATAGAGCCCACCGACGAAGAAATACTGCTGGCTGCAACCTGGTCCCAGACTCATGATCCGTCCGAAGGATACAAAGAAAGTATCAAATTATTTTTACGGGAGTTTGGTTATGAACACCTTGTTGAGCGAATTTAAAGTTTCAGTTCTGGACCAATTGCTTGATGTACTTTGGCGGCAATGGGTCAGTCTAGGGGTTTCCGGCCATAGCCAATCTGATGAATTGAAGGTTGTCGACCCTGAAGCCCTTCTTTTACTCACCCTGACTGTTGCCAGATACGATGCCCGCCTTTTCGATGAAGTCCTGGAATGGCTTGAGGCAAATGGATCCCCTTCTGGGCGACGCCGGATTGAATCATTTCCTGCAATCTGATCTTGCCGCCCACGGAGAAAATTACTTTGAGGTTTTCTCCAAAGGCGTTGGCCTTACACTAAAAGATTGTCATCCATCTTCACAAAAGTAACCATACCGGCCTCGTAAAATGGTGTAATATGAATTCTCAATTCTCATCTGCCAGGTCATCAAGATCAAGTACGGGATAAAACTCGGCCTGACCGTCCTGGCCGGAGGAAAATACACCGTCAGTTACCAGAACATGGTAATGGATGTGGGAGTTGAGATAACTGCTCAATTTGCCCGGTATGAAAGCTTGTGGGACCAAGTGCGGAAACGGCGGAATTTGTCTTCTGAAAAAGTTGAAGCGATGCTGGTAAGCAAGGCTTCTTTTTTGGAAGAGGAAGTTCAAAATACCACCCCCCGGGGGTGGTATAGAAAGAGAGAGTCAGCCCTTTGATCTGATGGTAAGTTTGGTTTTCCACAACTAAACACTAACCACAGGAGGCTGACTCATGGGTAACGTACCACAATTTTTTATCGGT
>JAUUYW010000238.1 GCA_030590265.1 Candidatus Krumholzibacteriia bacterium | reverse complement strand
CTAGTTCCATGACCAGAAAGGGATGATCCAGGTCTTTTTCCACTGAAAAAATGGTCACCACGTTCGGATGATTGAGGGCGGCAATGGCCTTGGCCTCCCGCTCAAAACGTTCCCTGCGACTGGGATCAGCCTTCAATTCAGGTGGCAGGAATTTGACTGCCACCTCTCGATCCAGCTTGGTATCACGAGCCCTGTATACTTCCCCCATGCCACCACGGCCAAGCAGGGACAGGATGTCGTAATGTGCAATAGTTTTGCCGATCACGTCGGATACTCCTGAAAGCAATGCCCAAACCTGATGGGGCAACCGTTAACGAGTTCGAAAGAAGATTAATTTTGCCTTCAATATACACATTCGCCCCAATATTGCCCCGGTTATTTAATAAACCCAGGCTTATGCATTAATTCAGAGCAATAAGATCTTATTTGAATTATATTAATCAAGTCTCCCTTCCACGTTACCATCTTAATTTCAGGAGCCTTCGTGAATCCTGGCGATACATTTGCGCACTACGAAATCATTGCTCCTATCGGGAGTGGCGCCATGGGTGAGGTTTTTAGCGCCCGCGACACTCGCCTGGACCGTGAAGTGGCCGTAAAGGTTCTGCCCAGTGACTTTTCCACAGATCCCGAACGCCTGGCACGCTTTCGCCGGGAGGCCAAAGTTTTGGCCGCCCTGAACCACACCAATATCGCTGCCATTCATGGACTTGAAAACGACCGCGACATAATTTTCCTGGCCATGGAAATGGCACCCGGTGAGACCCTGGAGGCTCGCATCAGTCGGGGCAACATGCCAACCGACGAAGCCCTCGCCGTTGCAATTCAAATTGCTGCTGGATTGGAAGAGGCCCACACCAAAGGAATTGTTCATCGCGATCTCAAACCCGCCAATGTGAAGTTGAGCTCAGACGGGCACATCAAGATCCTCGATTTTGGTTTGGCCCGAGCCTACCAGGACGAGGATGAAGCTACCACCGAACCAGGCACCTCTCCCACCATGACGGCAGCCATGACTCAGGCAGGTGTTGTCCTTGGCACGGCCGCCTACATGAGTCCTGAACAGGCCCGTGGTTATGAGGTCGACTCGCGCACTGACATCTGGGCCTTTGGCGTGATTCTTTGGGAATTACTGGCCGGTCGGCGCCTATTTGCCGGTGAAACCACCAGCGACACTCTCGCCATGGTTCTGCGCAGTGATCCCGATTGGTCTGCACTGCCAACGGACATGCCGCCAAGTTTGCGGCGCCTGCTCCAACGCTGTCTCCAACGTGACAAGCGCCAGCGCATGCACCACATGGCCGATGCCCGCATTGTGATGGAAGAAATATTGAAGGACGGCACCTCGGCCTATGAACCTGCCGAGGGCAGCATCGCGCCCATGAGCACTGGTGGGTCAAGAAAAGCCTGGACTGGTTGGATTGCCGCAACTTTTATGGCAGTGGTGGCCATGATCTTGGGTTGGCAGTTCTTAAATATCGACGTTCCCGTTGCCCCCAGTCCAATCCGATTCAATCTGACATTGCCCGAGGGCCAATGGATTGAAGGAGACCGCCAGGTTTTGGCCGTTTCACCATCAGGCGATTCTTTTGTTATTTCCCTCATTACACCCACAGGCTATCAACTTTATTTGCGCACCATGGACAACCAAACCCTGGTTCCAATTCCAGGAACAGAAAATGGCCAGTCACCATTTTTTTCACCTGATGGCCAATGGTTGGGCTTCACTAGCGGGTCCAATTTGCAGAAAGTCTCCCTGAACGGCGGCTCCCCCATCAAATTGTGCGAAGCCTGGTGGGGGGGTGGAGCGTGGACAAAAGATGATCGCATCATTTTTACCAACTCCTATGCCAGTGGACTTTTTATTGTTCCAGCAGCCGGAGGCCAACCCCAGAACTTGACCACACCCGATCCGGTCCATCATGAATTAGGGCATTGGTGGCCACAGGTTTTGCCAGACCAGGATTGGATCATCTACACCGGTTACTCCACGCCCATTGAGAACGCACGCATTATGGCCTTTTCCCTCAAAAGTGGTGAAAAGCGGGTTCTGGTTGAAGGAGGCTCCTTCGGCCGTTGGGCACCTACGGGACATCTGCTCTATGTTCGCAATGGCAAATTGATGTCAGTGCCTTTTGATCACCGGAAAATAGCCGTCACCGGCAGTGCCGAACCCATTCTTGAAGACGTTTTCCTGGAAGTCAGCGACGGTTTTTCACCCTTGGGTTTTGGTGCCAACGGAACCATGGTCTACGCTCCTGCCTCGGTGATCAACGCACCTAGCAATTTGACCTGGGTCGATCGCCAGGGAGACTTGATTGCCATTGATCTACCAGCACGCCATTATTCCAATCCCAGGTTATCACCCGATGGCAGCCGTATCGCTGTTTCCATTTCCGACAACCACAACACCGACATCTGGATTCATGATATTGAACGAGGCACCTCCTCGCGTTTCACTTTTTCTCCCACCAGCTATCTCAACCCCATCTGGACACCAGACGGCCGCACAGTAATTTACAACGGCGAAGAACCTCAGTACACCATCTACCAACGACCGGCTGATGGCTCAGGCGACACCCAACTGCTGTTAAAGAAGCCCGTAGACACGTTGCCGACAAGTGTGTCTCCAGATGGGAAGTGGCTGGTCTATACTGAAAGCTCAGCCAACACCCGGGGGGATATTTGGCTACTGCCCCTGGATGCAGAAGGAGAGCCCCGTCTTTTTCTTCAAACAATTTACCAGGAAGCTGAGGGAACCGTCTCACCTGATGGACGCTGGCTGGCTTACCATAGCAACGAAAGCGGTCAGTATGAAATTTACGCCATGCCTTTTCCCGACGGGGGTTCGCGCGTTCAGGTTTCCCTTGCTGGGGGCAGTAAACCGGTTTGGTCCTCCACTGGTGACGAGTTGTACTTCAAAAATAATTCGACCATGATGGCAGCCACAGTCAATCTTGACCGCTCCAGTGAAACCGATCTGGTCGTAGAACGGCCGAAGACCCTTTGGGGCGAATTGAGCCCCTTTTCCATCCCAGATGAAATGGCCTTTTCCCCCACCCCGGACTCTCAGCATTTCCTGTTTGCCCACATACCAAACAATTCCCAACCACATACTTTGCGTATTGTGGTGAACTGGTTTTCTGAATTGAAATGATTTTCGTTTAAGGAGCCCCAAGTGCTAGGCAAGACACTCAACCAATTCAAAATAATCTCTCTGCTGGGCAAAGGCGGCATGGGCGAGGTCTATCTTGCCCAGGACACCAAACTCAAACGCGATGTCGCCATCAAGGTTTTGCCATCCCAGATGTCCCACGACCCCGACCGAGTGGCTCGTTTCCGCCGCGAAGCCCTCACTCTGGCCGCTCTGAACCACGCCAACATCGCCGGTCTGTTTGGGTTCGAAGACATCGAAGGCCACCACTTTTTGGTCATGGAATTGGTCAAGGGCGAATCCCTGGAACAGATGCTGGCCAATGGTCCGATCACCCTGAAAGAATCACTGGACATAGCCCGGCAAATAGCCGACGGCCTCGAAGAAGCCCACGAAAACGGCATCGTGCACCGCGATCTGAAACCCGCCAACATAATGCTCACCCCCGACGGCCGTGTGAAAATTCTCGACTTTGGTCTGGCACGCGCCTTCCAAGGTGAAGGTGTGAACGAATCCATCGCTGATACCGGACCAACCATGACCGCAGCCATGACCCAGGCCGGTGTTATCATGGGCACCGCGGCCTACATGAGCCCTGAACAGGCCCGTGGCAAAGCCGTGGACCGCCGCTCCGACTTGTGGGCCTTTGGGGTGCTGCTATGGGAAATGCTCACCGGCGACAGGCTGTTCCTGGGCGAAACAGCCAGCGATACCTTGGCTGCAATCCTTCGCGCCGACCCTGATTTCGATCAACTTCCCGAGGATACTCCCTCGGAAGTGAAACGTTTGATCACACGATGTCTGGAACGGGACCAGCGCCGCCGCCTTCGCGATATCGGAGAAGCTCGTGTGCGCCTGGAACGCTGGGACCGTGATCCGACCACAATGCATACGCCATTGTCAGGAGAAGTGCTGATTGCTTCGTCAGGCACAACGCGGCGTTGGCTGCCTTGGGCAGTAACCGTGCTCGCGTTGGTCGCCACGGGGTACTTTGGCCTGCAACTCCAAGAGGCCGGGAGCACACCTTCGCCAGCGGTGTCCCTCAATGTCGACTTGCACCTGCCCAATTTGATACGCCCTCAAGTGAACACGGGTAACCTGGCCGTTCTTGGGCCCCAGGGCAATCGCATTGTCTATCTGGCAGAGGACAACTTTCTTTACGCCAAAGATCTGGCCAAGCGCGAAGTTCGCAAACTGGAAGGCACCCGAGGAGCCATTTCCCCGGTTTTTTCACCTGATGGCGAATGGATAGCCTTCGCCACCATCGACCAAATTATGCGAGTGGCTTTTGAAGGTGGGTCCCCCATCGGCATCATTCGTGCTGACAACCCACGGGGATTGTCCTGGGTCGACGAAACTTCCCTCGTTGTTTCGCCTTCATACCACACTGGGCTAACGGTCATCTCCTTGACGGATAATTCCACCCGGGAATTGACTCAACTGGATTCCGCCACCAACGAACGCACCCATCGTTGGCCGCATGTGTTGCCTGGTGGCCGCCACGTGCTTTTTCAATCCCAGCGCCTCGGACGTTCCTACGACCAAAGCGATCTGGTTGTCGCCGATCTGCAGACAGGTGAGCGCAAGACTGTCTTCAGCGGCGGTTCCTATCCCCGCTACGCGCGCTCTGGCCACCTGATTTTTGCCCGTGAGCGCACCCTGTTCGCCATCGGTTTTGATTTGGCCACCCAAACCACTCATGGTCTGGCCGCCCCCGTGCTTGAGGATGTGCGCACCTTTGTGGTCGACCAACAGAATCATGACGGCGCTGCCTATTATGACATCTCGGCCAACGGAAGCCTGCTTTACGCGCCGGCGGGCAACCAAGGAATCGTTCGTGTAGCAACCATGGACATGACAACCGGGGCCGTGACCGAAATCAGCGAGCAAGGCGATTACGCCATGCCTCGGCTCTCCCCCGATGGCCGCCTGCTGGCAGTCATCACCACCCAAAAAGGGAAATCATCGGTGCAAATGATCGACCCGAAATCTGGTTTGGCCACCCCCCATGGTTTTTCCAACGCCACCGAATATCTAGGGGCCTGGAGCCCTGATTCCCAATTCCTGTTCTGGTCTTATGTTGACATTAACGGCATCTACACCATCGCCCGGCAACGCTATGATCGTGCAGATGACATTGTTAATCTCTACCAGGATAATTATTTCATGATTCCCAGATCGGTCTCCCCGGATGGACAGCGACTTATGATTTCGGCTTTCCGAGACAGCACTTTCTGGGACCTTCTCGAGATGGATCTGGCCACCGGATCGGTGCACGATTTTATAGCCACCGAAGGCATCCAGACCAACGGTAGTTACTCGCCTGACGGCAAGTGGGTGGCGTATGTTCAGGAGAATTCAGGATTTCTGCGCACCTTGCGAGT
>JAUUYW010000574.1 GCA_030590265.1 Candidatus Krumholzibacteriia bacterium | reverse complement strand
CAGGCGTCGGAAATTTCGCCCAGGGTGGCCCGTTCTTTGGCCGCTTCCACAGCCAGAGCCAGAAGATTGCCCTCACCCGTTTCAGCACACTTTGTCAAAGCATCCAGAGTTGCCCGCACGGCAACGTTGTCCCGCTCGGCACGCAGACGTTTCAATTGCTCAACCTGTTGGCGCAGGACCTCGGTGTTGTCCACTTCCAGAATCTCGAGAGGGTCTTCCTTTTTCAGACGGTACTTGTTCACCCCAACGATGATCTCGGAACCTGAATCGATATGAGCCTGGCGACGAGCGCTGGCTTCTTCAATGCGCATTTTGGGCAAGCCGGTGCTGATGGCCGCAGCCATGCCCCCATGCCCTTCAACTTCTTCAATATGCGCCCAAGCTCGGCGCATGATCTCATCAGTCAGGCTCTCAAGATACCACGATCCGCCCCAGGGATCGACTGTTCGGCAAATTCCGGTCTCATCCTGCAGGAACAACTGGGTATTGCGGGCGATGCGAGCAGAAAAATCTGTGGGCAAGGCGATGGCTTCATCCAAAGCATTGGTGTGCAGCGATTGGGTGTGCCCCAAAGCGGCTGACATGCCCTCGATGCAGGTTCGCGCCACGTTGTTGAACGGATCCTGCTCGGCCAATGACCAGCCACTGGTCTGACTGTGAGTGCGCAGGGCCATGGATTTGGCTGACTCGGGATCGAATTGTTTGATGAGCTTGGCCCACAACAAACGACCGGCCCGCAGCTTGGCCATCTCCATGAAATAGTTCATACCTTCGGCCCAGAAAAACGACAGCCTGGGAGCGAATTTGTCGATGGCCAACCCAGCCTTCAAACCGGTTCGCACATACTCAACACCATCGGCAAGAGTGTAGGCCAGCTCCAGATCGGCCGTGGCGCCGGCTTCCTGCATGTGATAACCACTGATGGAAATGCTGTTGAACTTGGGCATGTTCGCCGCGGTGTAGGAAAAAATATCCGCGATGATGCGCATGCTGAAGTCGGGAGGGTAAATATAGGTGTTGCGAACCATGTATTCTTTGAGGATGTCGTTCTGGATGGTGCCGGCCAGCTTGTCCAGGTCCGCGCCCTGTTCCATTGCCGCCACGATATAGAAGGCCATCACTGGCAAGACGGCGCCGTTCATGGTCATGGAAACGGACATGCTGTCCAATGGGATGCGATCGAAAAGCACCTTCATGTCCAGCACTGAATCGATAGCCACGCCAGCCTTGCCCACATCGCCAATCACCCGGGGATGATCGCTGTCGTATCCACGGTGGGTGGCCAAATCGAAGGCCACGGACAAACCTTTTTGACCGGCAGCCAGGTTGCGTCGGTAAAAAGCATTGCTCTCCTGAGCCGTGGAAAAACCGGCGTATTGACGCACCGTCCAGGGACGGGTCACATACATGGTGGCATAAGGTCCGCGCAGAAAGGGCGGCAAACCAGCCACGTATTTTGTGTGCTCCAGACCCTCTGCATCGGCCGCCGTGAAAAGAGGTTTGACCTGGATTTGTTCGTTGGTCAACCAATGGCTGTTTTCAGGAGTCTGGCCAGTTTTCTTCTCAAATTCCTGTTGCCATTTTTGGACATCGGCAGGTTTGTCGGATCCGCTATTTCTG
>JAUUYW010000335.1 GCA_030590265.1 Candidatus Krumholzibacteriia bacterium | reverse complement strand
GTTCATCACCATTTCAAAGACCAAATACCCCAGGCCATACATCAGCAAATCCCAGGGATCGGCAATAGCACTGTCATTCAACCGGGGCAACACGGCTTCAAAATAGGAGGCAAAAAGAAGCAGGGTCAACAACCCGTGGGACCAAGGCAGGGTGTAGGCCGGGCCTCTGCCCAACAGCCTGCGGTGAGCCCAAAGAACAAATCCCAGAACCAGGGGAAGGCAAAGCAGATCATCGGCATAGCTGGCTGCCAGTGGTGGCAGCAGCCGGCTGACATCTAGAATTCGGATAACGAGAAATAACGCCAGGATCAGGGCCATCACATGGATAGGACCGTGATGAGAACCACGGCGCCGGCCACAAGGGCCAGAGTCAGAGCGAGGGGATTTTTCTTCAGGAAACCCATGGGCAGACACCTCGAAAGACCAGGTTGAACATTGAGGGACTTGATTCGTACCGAGGCAATATCATCATGAAGGTGGGCAATCACAAGGGCCGGGGTTTGAGCCCGGCCCGGTTGTGATTTTGCAGCAATTATTTTTCCAGTGCCTGATATATCCCAAAGACGGCACCTGTGGGATCGGCCAAAAGACAGAAAAAACCTTGTTCGGGGATGGTCGTGGTCGGTATCACGCTTTTGGCACCCAGATCAAGGGCCTGTTTCTCGGCGGCCGCGCAGTCTGCCATTTTGAAATAATTGGACCAATGGGGAGGAATGGGTCCCATTTTTTCATCGATTACCATCATACCTGCTGAGGGAAGCTCTCCTTTGCCACCCATCATGGAATAAATCCCGGCCTCCCCCATATCCATATCTTGGGCTTGCCATTGGAAAAGTCGTCCATAAAAGGTCTTGGCGGCATTCGGGTCGGTGGTCATCAACTCGGACCAGCAAACGGTGTTGGGTTCATCGCGCAGCTCCACACCATGCTTGGTGATGACCTGCCAGATGCAGAAAACGGCCCCGGCTGGATCGGCCAGGACCGAAAGCCGCCCGTAGTCTGCCACATCCATGGGACCGGCAACAATCTTGCCGCCGATATCGGCAGCCAGGTTGGTGGTGGCATCGCAATCTTCCACGGCAAAATAAGTATCCCAGTGCGGCGGTACGCCCTGGCTTTCCTGTTCGGGCATCAACTTGTACATGGCAGCAGTGATTTTATCCTTCAAAAGGAACTGGGTGTAAACACCCATGGCCCCCATGTCTTCATTGTTGACTTTCCAACCAAAGAGGTCGCTGTAAAACTTTTTGGCGGTTTCGGTATTGTTGGTGGCCAACTCCACATAACAAATGGTTCCTGGACGATGGCTTGTGAATTCGGGCATGGGTTGCCTCCTGGTTCTTTGAATTATTATCGGGGAAATGACAACCTAATCATGGTTCGAACCTTTCGCCTGGGAAAATGCTCCATTTGAGGGTAACATTTGGTGCGGTTAAACGTTTTAATCAAAGTCCCTTGGCATTTCCAGCTCTCAATGAGGTCTCCCATGTTTCTGAGGATTTTTTCCCCACGTTTGAGCATTGCGGCATCCCTATTAACCATTGCATTTTTCCTGGCAATGGTGCCAGCTACGCATGCCGGTGGTCTGGGAATCCCCACCAACCGCACCGGCCTCGGGTTCGGAAATCTTCCTCAATTTCAAGGCCTTCGCTTGAACTTCCGAGACCGAAATGTGCAATCCGTTCAAGGGATCAACCTCACCCTCTGGGCCCACGTGGATAATGAACAGGCAACTTACCAAGGCCTCAATTTTGGTTTGGTTAGCATCAATGGTCGCAACTTCCAAGGCATCACCCTGGCTGGAATTGGGACCCGCAAAGGCCATATGCAAGGTGTGACCGTTGGCGGTATCGGCATTGGAGCCAGCGACATGCAGGGTATTGGTCTAGGTGGCATCGGCATTGGGGCCGAAGATCTCCAGGGAGTTTTTGTGGGTGGTCTGGGCATTGGCGCCGGCAACATTGAGGGAATTGCTTTGGCAGGGTTGGGCATTGGAGCTGCCAATATTCAGGGCTTGGCTTTTGGAGGATTGGGACTGGGTGCGCATGATCTGACCGGCATAGGCCTTGGTGGACTCGGGATTGGTGCCCACAACATTCAGGGCCTGGCCATTGGCGGGCTCGGTGTTGGTGGTCACGACATCACCGGCGTTGCCATGGGAATCCTTGGCGTTGGCGGCCATGACATCACCGGCATCGCCATCGGTGGCCTGGCTGTTGGCGGCCACACTATCAAAGGATTGATGGCAGGCACTGTTCTCAAAGGCGACAACATTTCCGGATTCGCCATATCACTCGGGTACTTGCAAACCGCATTGATGACCGGATTGGCCACGGGCGCTTACACACAAACTCAAAAATCCACCGGTCTGACCATCGGGATTTTCAACCGGACCAATGTGCTCAATGGCATTCAAATCGGGTTGCTCAATTATGCGGGCAACAATCCCTCCGGCTTGAAATGGCTGCCGGGAATCAACGCCCACTTCTGATCAGGGCCCATTTTAACCAAGGGCCCATTTTTAACCAAGGGCCTAGTCCGGTGGGAATATCTTGACCCAACAGTTTAGTTGATTATTTTTTAACATTATTCTCAACAATGGTCTTCCAGGATGCCAGCCCCCAGGAGTAGCCATGTCTTTGCCCAGCCGTAAGGTTTTGATTTCACTTGCTTTATTGACCCTGCTGATTGTCATCGCCCTTTCCTGGTCCCAGCTGATCAACGCCATGATGCCTGCCGACAGCCGCCCCGGAGTGATCCCCCAGCATTCCAATAAGGTTTCTTCAGAAGAATTTGATTTTCTGGCGGAAGAATTAAAAACTGATTTTCCTGTGTTGTCCCGCACTTTTGATCATGTGGAACGGTTTCGTGAAGACGGTATTCTCGCCTATGAAGGCCCAGCCACCTGCCTTGGTTGCCACCAGACAATTTCACTCAACGACGGTGCCGGTCAAACCCACGATGTCGACTTGATGGACAACCTGACCAGCAGCGCACACTACCGTTTTTTCACCACCGATCACAACAACGTATGGGGTTTCAATGGAGAATTGGCCGACAATTTTGCCATGGGAAAATTGAACCGCCCCTGCCCGAAACCAGGGTCGTTTGCCATGACCGCCTGGGCTGAATTAGTCGTCACTGCAGCCGGCGACACATTGAGTGAAGGATGCGGTCAGTGCCACATCGGTGGCCAATACCAGGCCCCTCTGGGTGAGATGATGCCCCTTTACAAAACACTGGCCCGGGAAAAAGACGCCATCGATTGCCTGATTTGTCATGCGGCAGCTTATGACATGAACCGCAAACAAGTGGTCGTTGATGACAATGGGCGGGCACGCTGGAGCCAGGATCGCAGTCTGAAAGCGGCCCTCTCGGTAGGCACTCCCTCGGCCGAAGCCTGCCTGCGTTGCCACCAGCACAACTTCGGTGGCGACATTTACGTGGATCCCGCCGGGCCCCAATACTCGCAGAGTTTGCAAAACCTGGGCAAAGAACGCCCTCGAATTCAGCATCCCGGGTCCAAGCGAGGCACTCCCTACTCACCCACCTGGGACGTTCATGCCGCCGCAGGCATAAGCTGCCTGGAATGTCACCAAACCCGCGGCCACCTCATGGCCAAAGGCACCCACACCACCACCATGATGGCCAATGATCTGCCCGAAGTTGAAGTATCCTGCCTGGATTGTCATGATGATCCACCCCACGACACGGACAGCGAATACGGCACAGGTCTCAACGATCACCTTGAAAAACTGGCCTGCCAAACCTGCCACATTCCTTCACTGCATCCGGACAACGTGACCAAGCGCGACTTCAGCACCACCGTGTTCGAAGAACATCCCGGAATCCACATTTACAACGACGTGTTGAAGCAAACCGCGCCGGGTGAGGGCATCGCCTATGTATGGTGGAATGGCGACAGCACTTTCCTGGGCAATCCCATCGGCGACAATCCCAACGGTGCCGGGTTGTATACTTTTTACGACGCCAAACATCGCTGGCCTGAATTTGAGGACTTCGATTATGAAGGTTGGTTTGAAGATGTGATGAGGCCCATTGCCCAGGCGGGTCGGCCATCCAAAATCTATCCCATGAAAAGGTTCAACGGACGCCAGCACATTGATCTGACCAACATCG
>JAUUYW010000216.1 GCA_030590265.1 Candidatus Krumholzibacteriia bacterium | reverse complement strand
CTGTTTCCTTTCCCTGGAAATTGCTGATATCAAAGCACTCGATGGTTTTGGGTGTGGTGTGCAGATCCAGGGCTTCCTGCAGCTCAATATCCGCAGGAGTGACCTGGATGCGCCTTTTGGCATGGTGAAGTTCCTGCTTCATCAAGACTTCCCGCAACTTGAAGGTTGCGTTGGTATGAGCCAGCTGGACAGCATCCTTTTTGGCTCCCCGGCGGGGGAATTTGAGTTTAACCGGGCGCTCTCGCCGCTCGCTGAGCCAACTCTGCCAGCTGGGTTGATCTTCCACGTCATGACTGAGGTAAACTTCAGGGGGAATGTCACCGGCCCGGGAATAATATTCTCTCAACAACTGGGCCATGAAGACATCCAAGCCGCTCTCAAGCTTGTCAGACAGCAGGAAATGCAGTGAGGACAATATCCGGCCACCACGAACACGCAGGATCACGCCGGAAGCGTCGCCGCCCTCTCGGGCAACCCCGCAAAGATCACAATTGCCTTGAACACCCGACACAGGTCGGCTGTTGTTGGTTGTTTTTTCCAATTGGGAGATCAAATCCCGGACTTTGGCGGCATCTTCAAAATCCAGAGCTTCGCTGTGGTCCAACATTTCCTTTTGAAGTTCCTCAATGACTTCGTTGTCAGCACCGTCGAGGAAACGAACCAGGCGGTGAACCCTTTGGCCATAGTTTTCGAGAGTATCGTAATCAACGCAGGGAGCACTGCAACGGCCTATTTGGTAGTCTAAACAGGCCCTGGGCACGGTTTGTTCAGGCAAATCCAGGTGACAGGTGCGCACCTGGAAGGCCCCAGCAGCGAAATTCAGCGTTTGGCGCATGGCATGGACATTGGTGAAAGGACCAAAATACCTGGCACCATCCTCTTCAATGCGTCGAACAACAGAGATTCTGGGATAGGGTTCCTTCAGGCTGATGCGCAGGTAGGGATATGATTTGTCATCCTTCAGCCTGACATTGTAGAGAGGCCGGTACTCTTTGATGAGTTGATTTTCCAGGACCAGGGCATCGGCGTCGCTGGCGGTGACAATGTAATCGAAGTCCCGGATTTGTTTGACCAGGAGCAAAGTTTTCGCATCTTTTTCTCCACTGGTGTGGAAATAAGAGCGCACGCGCTGGGTCAGGTGCTTGGCCTTGCCAACGTATATCACCTTACCTTGTTTATTCTTATGGAGATAAACACCAGGAGCCGAAGGCAGCAGGGAAAGCTTCTCCTCCAGCTCCAGTTCGGGGTGTTCCTTCTTTGATTCGCTTGACATTATCCCTTAATCCTATTAGATTCTCGCGCCTATAACGTCTCAAACGGAGGTCTACTGACGTGCCACACAATAAGAGTTGCAAGAAGCGCCTAAAAACAAGCAAAAAGGCGAACTTGTCAAACAGCCAGAATCGTGCAGCAATGCGCTCGGCCATGAGGAAATTCCGCGCCACCATTGGTGAAGCGACTGACGAAGAAAAAACAGTCGCCCTGCGCAACATGTACAGCTTGATCGACAACAACGCCCGCAAAGGCTTGATGCCTCGGTCCCGTGCTGCTCGCCTTAAAGGTCGCTTCGCGTCTGCTACCAAGTAGTCTTCGGACCGCTTGCTTCGATATTTTTAGAGGGCTCCCCTTAGGGAGGGCCCTCTTTCTTGGGTCTATTATTCAAAGACCCAGACCACTTACAAAGTGGTTCTGATCGTCGGGTTCGATGCCGACCGCCCGGACTCTTCGCCGAGTCCCATATGGTCCCTGGGCAACGACCGGCTTTGAAAAAACAATCCAATGGGTGGGTGCTCCCATCAGTTTTAGATTAAGACTCTCTTTGCCAAATGCCGGTTGTTTGGGGTTGACCTCTTTGATGATTGATTTGGGCACATCTAATGTATAACGCAACCCTGCCCGAATCAGGAGTCTCTCATCTTTGACCAGGATGGGGCGAAGGATCGTGGCCCGGTAATCAGCAATGAGCCAAATGGCGCCGTAGATCGTACTCAAGGAAAAAATCCAAGCAGCCAGAGAGCTCCAGTTTAACAGGACAAAGTGTAAAGCAAACCCTTCTCCGGCCATCAGAAATAGAAAAGCAAAAACAATCCCTCCCAGCCCACTGCGACGATGATGAGAAAAGGCTTTTGCACCCACGGGACAATGAGCTTGAGATCGCCACGACCCAAAAGAGTAATAGAAAACAGCAATTTCCGAGGCGAATGCCCCGGCCACCAGGTTGTTTTGGAACAACTCAAAAGCTGCACTCCTGAATCTTTCCAGAGGATCCAAAGTTTCATTGAGTTTGGCCTGACGAAATGACCCGATGGTTCGCCAGATGATCCAGCCAATCAAGCCCAGTTCAACAGGAATCAGTATCTTTTCCAGAACATGCAAGGCCCGTTGCTGACCAGAGGGAAGAACCAGTGACGCAATCACCAGGCTGAGTATGACCACTGGGGCCAGCCGAACAATGGAGTGACCCCTCCGGCGCACAATCAGAAAATAGTAGGCCAACGGAACAATGACGACCATGTCAACCGTGATGCCGATGGCAATGAATCCAGGTTTTTCGAAGTGAGATAATCGGTGGGCTAAGCTGATTGCCACGGCGTAGACAACCACAACAAAACACGCAAACAAAAAGAGAGTGGTTTGTTGCCGCGTTCGGGTCTGAAACAAGGTTTTTCCTATCTCACTTGTGGATGGGTTATTCCAAATTTCCAGCAAGTTCCTGCAGCACATCGGTCAAACCGTAGAATCCAGGTTTGTGGGTGCGCACAAAGCGAACTGAGGGTAGGATTCCCCTCAGGAAAGCATTGCGGGAATGTGCTCTGTGGGTCAGAACCAGGGTTTCTTCAGCATCACTGAAAGTCCAGGTGTGTTCACCGATAGTCCCACCGAGCCTCTGGCTGTGGGTTGGTACTTTCGTATCTCCAGCTCTTAACCCCTCATAAACGGAAGCCAAATGCGCGGCGGTACCACTGGGTTTATCCAGCTTGGTGATGTGATGCGTTTCCACTTGTTCGGCGTCAAATCCACTGGGCAAGGTTTTGGCCAGCACCTGCAAGAGCATCTGCAAGGCGGGGATACCCACGCTGAAGTTGGCCGCATGCACTACTGGGAATTCAGTAGAAAAAGCCGACAAAGCGGTTTTTTGCACTTCAGAAAATCCCGTTGTTCCCATTACGATACCGGATTTGAGTTCCCGAGCTTGCCGCAGCAGTCCATCCAGAGCTGGAGCCAGGGAAAAGTCAACAATGACGCACCCTGCCGGTAACTGGGCACTCATTTGATCTTGCCCGATCAAGGGGAAATCCGGATGAAATTCGCCCAAAGGAAGGCCTTGTCCCGGTTCGGTCACCAGTCCCGCCAATTGAATATCATCAGCAGCTTCAATCATCTTGGTGATCAGTTTTCCCATGCGGCCGGCGGCACCATGCACCACAACCTGAATCATGGCTGGGTTCACGATTTGGCTCACGATTGGCCCTCCAGATCCCGAGCCATCAACTCAGCCAAAGTGCCTTCGTAAAACTGCAAAAGGAAAGTCAGGCTGGATTCCTGCACCGGCATCAGCGGCAAACGGGGATCGCGTTTGCAAACCCCCGCCAAACTGAGCAGTTCTTTCACGGGAACCGGATTGCTCTCCACAAAACAGGCATTGGTGATGGGATCAAAGGCTCTGGCCATGGGCCAGGCCTGGTTGATGTCACCGGCAGCCCAGGCGTTCCAGAATCGCACCATGGCTCCCGGCAGAAGGTTGCTGACCACGCTGATGGCGCCACGGCCTCCCAGTCCAAAGATGTTGAAATTGAGTCCATCATCCCCTGAGAAAACTTTCATATCGCAAAGGGCAATGGCCCTTTCAATTTGAGCCAAATTACCGCTGGCTTCCTTGAGGGCGACGATGTTGGGCTCCGCCGAGAGCTCTGCTGCTGTTTCAGGCAATATGTTCACGGCAGTCCGGCCGGGCACAATGTACAACACGATGGGGATATCAACTGCGCGGGCTACAGTGCGGTAGTGGGCAATCAGTCCATGTTGCTGGGGTTTGTTGTAATACGGAGAGATCAACATGGCTGCATCGGCGCCCCACTTCTTGACCGATTTCGTGAGATCCACGGTGGCTGTAGTGCTGTTGGAACCACTGCCGGCGACCACGGCACACTTGCCGGCGCACATCTCCACGGCAGATTTGATCAACCATTCCCGTTCGGAATTGTTGAGGGCTGCTGCCTCACCCGTGCAACCAACGGGCACTATTCCCGCCACGCCAGCGTCCAGCTGGCGTTGAACCAGCTTTCGCCAGGCATGGTGATCAACAGTGTTGCCGGAAAAAGGGGTTACCAGTGCCGTATAAATACCGTCGGGCATTACCCAGGTTTTTTCAGTCATGGAAACAAGGCCTCCTGGTGAATTTCAACATGTGGAATGAAAATATAGAACATAATTTCAAGCTAGTAAACAAATCAAAGAAACCCATGTCTAAAGGCATTTTATTGCTTGTTCCCAAATAGGATTGATATCTTCACCTCGCCACAAAAACTGGTCTCGGCCGGTCCCCGCAGTAGCAGCTTCCTGTCCTCAAAATCTACACTCACACAGAGCACATCCCCGCCCCTGGTATGCAGTGAGACAGGGCTTTGGGCTAGCCCCAATTTGCACAAAACCACAGCTGTGGCTGAAGCACCAGTGCCACAGGCAAGAGTTTCATCTTCCACCCCACGTTCGTAAGTGCGCAGCATCTGGTCACCTGTGTTCGGATCCTGGGAAACAAAATTGACGTTGGTCCCCGCTGGAGAAAACTGTTCATGATAACGATAAGCATGGCCATGCTTTTGGACCTCAACCTGGGCCACGTCCGGTACGGGAATAACCAGGTGGGGAACACCAGTGTTGCAGGCGTGATGGTCTGGGAATTTCTGGTTCCCCAGATTCAAATCCAGAGTCAGGTCATTCCAGGCCGGCAGGCTGACCTGAATATCGTTCGAAGCGAAAACACGGCCGGACAAAGTCCCAGAATAGGTGTCAAAGAAACACTCCACCTCTGCCATGCCATTTTGGTGGGCAAAAGCGACGCTGCATCGAGCACCGTTGCCGCACATTTCGGCTTCATGGCCGTCGGCGTTGAAATAGACCATGCTAAAGGCGGATTTGGGGTTGGATGGTTTGTCAATGATGATCAAACCATCAGCCCCCACACCGGTTCGCCGGTTGCAAAGGGCCTCGATCAGGGAGGCATTCAGTTTCAGTCCTTGAAGATCAGGGGCGTCGATCATGACAAAATCGTTGCCGGCGCCGTGCATCTTGGTGAATTTCAGGACCTGGGTCATTTCTCCTCCGAAGGTAAGGTATCCGGCAAAGTCGAAGACAAGGTATCCACAAGAGTCGAACTCAAGCTGTCAGCCAGGGCTGCTGTCAAACTATCCGCCAGAGCAGCAGTCAGACTGTCCACCATCCCGATCATTGGCTCAGGGGCATGCCAGGCAGTTAGAGAGTCCGACCAGGCAGGCATTTCGAATCGAGCGGACAACCCAGGTTCCAGGTGAATGCCTTCGATTAATACCCATGGTTCCAAATACCAAAGCACACTGTCGGCTTGGGAAGCATAGAAATCAGGCAGTAGGGTGTCGGGGACAGCGCTGAAGCTGCTGTCGGAATCAATATCCACAAAGGCCATGACCCGGTTGGCCCCGGGTTTGACCTCCTCCAAAACACCACCAGTGAGTGTATCCAGGAAGGCAAAATTTTCCTGCCCAGTACTTGCAGGTGCTGGTGAATAACCCGTGTCGGCATCCGTGATGGCCATGGACCAGGCAACGACGGCACCTTCAAATCCGGGGGGAGCAAAAGCATCAACCAGCAATCGGCCAGGGGTATTGGAGGGATACAACTGGGTAACTCCTGCCGATGCAGTGCCGGTTTCCGCGGAAACAGTCAGAGTATCGGGCAACAAACGCTGGGGATCCTTTTCCCCGGGTCGCAAATTGAAGTCACCATCCTGGAAGGCTCGCACCAGAAATGGACCACTGGGAATCGGCAACCAATCGAAGCGAAAGGCCCCTTGGTTGTTGGTGACGGTGCGACGAATCAGAGGT
>JAUUYW010000040.1 GCA_030590265.1 Candidatus Krumholzibacteriia bacterium | reverse complement strand
GGCCGTGGTCTGGGGAATCGAACCTGACCTGGTTGACTCGGTGCAACCGCTGAGCAAATACCTTTTGCCGGCACCGCAAATCCTGGCCGGTCTGAAAGGCGGGCGGGTGCCGCGGGTTATTCTGGGCAGTGCCCTGGCCAACAATCTCTACGCGGCCATCGGCGACACGGTTGTCATGACCACGGCCGTAGGAGAGTTCAAAGCCGATCGCATCGAAGCCGAAAGCCGAAAGTTTGTAGTCATCGGTTTTTTTGAAACCGGTATGTACGAATTCGACAGTCAATTCACTTACATCGATATTCAGGTGGCCCGGGACTTCTTCGACTATGGTCGTGGTGGTGCCTCCCTGCTGGGTGTGCAGGTGACCGATCTGATGCAAGCCAATATCGTCGCCGATCGCATCGAAGAGACTTTGCCAAATTTTCTCTACACCAGCAACTGGATGGTCCTCAACAAGGATCTCTTCAAATGGATCAAAATGGAAAAGGGCGTCATGTTCCTTTTGCTCACCTTGATCATCCTCATCGCAGGGTTCAACATCGTGGGTATTTTGACCATGATGGTGGGTGAGCGCCGGAGGGAAATCGGCATCCTCATGTCCATGGGCACCAGCCGCAGCCAAATTCTTGGCATTTTCCTGGTCAACAGCATTTATCTGGGGATCATGGGTGTCGTCATTGGCAGCGCCATAGGGCTGCTGGGAATTGTCGGTCTTAAAAAATTCGGCCGGCCAATTCCTGGAAATGTCTATTTTCTGGATCAGGTTCCCGTGCTGTTTCAATGGACGGATTTCACCGCTGTGGTGGTCATGACTCTTGTCATTTCCGTGGTGACGGGTTTGTGGCCCAGCTACGAAGCCAGCCGACTCAAACCGGTGGAGATATTTCGCTATGAGTAGTTTTAACGGTTCGGCTCCTTTGCTCGAGGCTTTGGATGTCAGCAAGATTTTTACCCGCCTAACAGGTGATCTGACCGTTTTGGACGATCTCAATTTTGCATTGCATGAGAAGCAGGCCGTGGCCGTCATGGGGGCGTCCGGATCAGGGAAAAGCACGTTACTCAACTTGCTGGGCTCCCTGGATTATCCCACCTCTGGACGATTCCTTTACAGAGGTGAAGATCTTGATTTTTCCAAGAGGTCCGTGGTTGATCACTGGCGAAGTCGACGCATTGGTTTTGTTTTCCAGAATCACATGCTGTTGCCTGATTTTACCGCCATGGAAAATCTTCTGCTGCCGGCCCGCCGTCTCGGCCCAATCACTCCTGAAGTCAGGCAGCGAGCCGAGAGTTTTATGGAAACTATTGGCCTGATCGATCGGGCCACTCATTTACCCGGAGAACTTTCCGGGGGTGAGCAGCAGCGCATCGCTGTGGCCAGGGCCTTCATCAATGAACCAGCCATTGTTTTGGCCGACGAGCCTTTCGGCAATCTGGATCGGGAAATTGGTGGCCGTCTGGGCGAAATGTTGTTTGGTTTGAGGGATAGCGAGGGTACCAGCTTGGTCATCGTCACCCATGATCCTCGCCTTGCCAGGAAAGCTGATACTATTCTGGAACTGGTTCAAGGCAAGCTCAATCCCATTGAAGCGTAATCGTTGAGGTAAAATATTTTCACTGCTTTTGCAAGGGGTCCCAAATGAAATGCCAGGATTGCGGCTCCAATGAAGCTTTTGTTCACCTGTCCGAAATTGTTGATGGCAATGTGCGCAGCCTTTGGCTTTGCTCACGTTGTTCTCTGGAGCGGCAAAACCGTGTGGAGGACCCAATTCTGGCAGATTCACTTCCCCAGAAGGAATCCGACAGCCTGGCGTCTTTTCTGGGTGAGGATTTCCTTCAGCCCAAGTCCTCCACCTCGGAGTTGCCGGTTACGGTTTGCCCCTCCTGCGACTATGCCTTGGATCGCTGGCGCAAGACAAACCTCTTGGGCTGTCCCCAGTGCTACCAGGCTTTCAGCTCTGCTCTCATACCCCATTTGACTCGTTTCCACGGACATGCTTCCCATTTCGGAAAAAGTCCGCTTCACCGAGTCTCGGATGGGGACCAATTGGCCGCTATCAAAAGAGTCCGCATTATTCTGGAAAAAGCCGTGTCCCGGGAAGATTTTGAAGAGGCCGCCCGGCAACGGGATTTGTTGCGAGAATTAAAATCGGGTAAGGGTGAAGAATCGTGAGCTCTTTCTTCAGCCAGCCTTTTGCCGAAACCCTTCCCTGGTTGGATGGCACCGGTCCAGCCGCCGATATGGTCATAAGCACACGCGGCCGCCTGGCCCGCAATCTTTCAACCTACGAATTCCCTCACCAGGCCAGCGTATCAGTGCGGAAAACTGTCAGCGAAGAACTCCTGAAAGTCCTTCGTTCGGCGCCATCCCTGGAGCCAGGGTGGTCCATGGAATTGGCATCCTTGGCACCGGGCGAACAGGCTTTGTTGCGGGAGAAACATCTGACTGGTTCGAAAATTTCCGCCACTGATGATCAGCGGCATCTTGTGGTCAATTCATCAGCTTCCACAACCGCCCTGCTCAATGGTGAAGATCACCTGAGACTTCATGTTTGCCAATCAGGATTCCAGCCACAGCCGGTGCTCTCGGCCCTGACAGAGTTAGAAGAAGAATTGGAAGGCTCGCTGGATTTTGCTTTTCATGATGATTTTGGTTATTTGACGGCCAGCCCCATCAATGCAGGAACGGGCCTGCGCCTTTCGGTGATGGTGCATTTGCCTGGTTTGGTGCTTGGCGGTGAGATTGACAAAATTCTTAACGCCCTGCGGCAATTAAGATTCGGTGTTCGTGGTCTTTTTGGCAGTGGGGCGGCCGTGCGGGGTGCAATTTTCCTTATTTCCAATTTGGTGACCCTTGGCAGGGAAGAATCCGAAATTGCCAGTGATTTCGAATTTCATCTGGGAAAAGTATTGCTGCATGAACGGACAGCCAGGCAGCAATTGTTTGCCAATGATTCACTGGGACTGGAAGATCTGGCTCATCGCAGTCTGGCTGTTTTGCAGCACGCGCGCCTGATGACCACCCAGGAGGCCGCTGATCGGCTGAATCACCTTCGTCTGGGTGTTGGGTTTGGCATGGTTCAGGGAGTCAATTATGCCATTTTGAACCGGGCCATGGTCCAGTATCAATCTGCGCACCTTGAAGCGGAAGCCGGCTGCACCTTGTCCACTGCCGAAAAAACCGAAGCCAGGGCCAACCTCCTGAGGGGTATTTTTTCCCGTTTTTAGCCCCCTGGCCCAACACTTGCTAATTTATAGTGGTTATTGCCATTCAAGTCCCTTGGATAATGTGCGAAACATTGAATGCACAGCAGTGCCCTGTGGCGTGGATAAGTGGGTGTGGCGCCCGCGTCGTGGCTAAAGTATATTTTTAAGGACGGGATGGGTCTTGAACCTCCCTGCTGCAACCCAAATCATTCCAAACGGTCCTACAGGAAAACGACCTGAAACGCAAACGGAGGCGCAAGAGAATGAATGACCGATTCACACAACGAGTGCGAAAAGTACTGTTTTTGGCCCGGGACGAAGCGGGTCGTCTTCAACATGATTATATCGGTACCGAGCATCTCTTGTTGGGCATTGTTCGTGAGGGCGAAGGTGTGGCAGCCAAAGTTTTGCGCCATCTGAATATTGACTTTGAACGCATTCAAAAGGCCGTGGAAGATAGTGTTTCCGCTCCCAACGGTCCAGTCAGCATTGGGGAAATTCCCTTCACACCCCGGGCCAAAAAAGTCCTTGAATTAAGCATTGATGAGGCCAGACTTCACAACCACAGCTACGTGGGCACGGAGCATTTGCTTCTGGCTCTTATCCGTGAAGGTGAAGGTGTGGCCGCCCGGGTTCTGGGTGAAATGGGAGCTGACCACGAACAGGTCAAACGTGAAGTGATGAAAAGCCTTGGTGGTGAAGAAGGTCCCAAGACTCAAAAGCGTCGCAAGCGCAAAGAGAAAAAAGAAAACAGCGTGCTGGAGCAGTTTGGTCGCAACATGACCGACATGGCGCGGGAGGGCAAACTGGATCCCACCATCGGCCGGAGCAAGGAAATTGACCGTTGCATCCAAATTCTCAGCCGGCGGAAAAAGAACAATCCGGTGCTCATTGGTGAACCTGGTGTGGGCAAAACCGCCATCGTGGAGGGTTTTGCCTCCAAGATCGTGGAAGGCAACGTTCCGTCTCTCTTGAGGGACAAGGAAATTGTAACTCTCGATTTGGCCAGTGTTGTGGCAGGCACAAAATACCGGGGCCAGTTTGAAGAACGCCTCAAGCAAATCATGGCCGAGATCCGGGAAAATCCCGAAATCATTCTTTTCATCGATGAGTTGCACACCATTGTGGGTGCCGGCGGTGCAGAAGGCGCCATCGATGCTTCCAACATGCTCAAACCAGCTCTCAGCCGTGGTGAAATCCAGTGCATTGGTGCCACCACCATGGATGAATACCGCAAATTCATTGAAAAAGACGGGGCCCTTGAACGACGGTTCCAAATGGTGACCGTCAATGCACCCAGCGAAGAGGACAGCGTTGAAATCCTTTTTGGTTTGCGTGACAAATACGAAGCCCATCACCGGGTCAAATTTGACGACGATTCCATCCGAGCTGCTGTTTTCCTGAGCAATCGGTATATCTCGTCGCGAAGCCTGCCAGACAAGGCCATCGACATCATGGATGAAGCGGGTAGTCGTGCCAGGCTCACCATGACAGTTGTTCCGCCGGACCTGAGGGACCTTGAAAAACGCATCGCTGAAGTAGTCACTGAAAAAGAAAGCAGCATCCAGGCCCAGGAGTTTGAAAAGGCTGCCTCTTTCCGGGATGAAGAAAAAGAGCTCAAGAAAAAACTCCAGGATTTAAAGAAAAACTGGAATTCGGAGCAGAGCGATCCGACCACCACTGTGACCGAAAGCCAAATCTGCACTGTAATCGCTGATATAACGGGCATTCCGGTGTCTGAAGTTGAAGAAGAAGAAACGGACAAATTGCTGCGCATGGAAGAAGAGCTGGGCAAATGGGTTATTGGTCAGGATCCAGCACTTGAGGCTGTTTCCAAGGCCATTCGGCGCAACCGGGCCGGTTTGCGTGACCCCAGACGGCCCATTGGTTCTTTCATCTTCCTGGGCCCCAGCGGCGTGGGAAAAACCGAAGTCGCCCGTCAACTCACTGAATTTCTTTTTGGTGATCAGGCATCCCTGCTTCGCGTGGATATGTCCGAATACATGGAGAAACATTCGGTGAGTCGTTTGGTGGGAGCACCTCCCGGCTATGTGGGATACGACGAGGGCGGAATGCTGACCGAAAAGGTTCGCCGCAAACCCTACTGTGTCATTCTGCTGGATGAGATCGAAAAAGCCCACCCGGATGTATACAACATCCTGTTGCAGGTTCTGGATGATGGCCAGCTGACCGATAGTTTCGGCCGCACCGTGGATTTCCGCAATGCCGTGGTGATCATGACCAGCAATGTCGGCTCCCGCAAAACCCACGCTATCAAGGGTGTTGGTTTTGGTAGTGATGAAACTGACCACAAGGACCAACGCATCCAGGGCAACATCGAAGCCGATCTGCGCAAGACCTTCAGCCCGGAGTTCCTGAACCGGATTGATGAAATCATCACCTTCAACTCGCTGGGCAGGGAGGAAATCAACAAAATCGTCGATATCCTCCTGGCCGATGTGAGTCATCGGCTGCGCAACATGGAAATCCAGTTTGAATTCACCCAGGAATGCAAGGATCTGCTTTGCGACGTGGGGTATGACCCCCTGATGGGTGCCAGGCCTTTGCGCCGGGCCATCCAGAAGTACGTGGAGGACCCGCTCAGTGAGCAGTTGTTGCGCGGAAAAGTCAAAAGCAACAGCACTTTGCTTGTTGGGGTCAAGGCGGGAGAACTCACCTTTTTGTCCACCCCCAATGAAGAAGTTAAATCCTTGAATCCCGGGACTTGATCCGGAATTTTAGCCACGGAATATGCCTGGGCCACCCATTGGGTGGCCCTTATCAATTTTCCCCTGCAACTTAATCTTCCCTATTCCCTTTCTTTTTCCTATTTTGGTGGCTGAATAATAATTGCCTCCACCACCGGAACTTCACATACCCATTGGGGTAGGAGTTCCGTTGCTGCGGTCTGACACGGATGTCCGACGAGAATGCCTGACAAGGATTTATGGTTTGCCGCAAATATTGACCCATCAAGTTGATCCCGGGAGTTTCTTTCGTCACATGAAGCCCTTCCTGCGACTATGTCTGGTCGTCTGTGTACTGGCCACCGCCTTTGGTGCTCGGGCCCAGACTTCCGGGCCGCCAACCATCCAGGAAATTGAGGTCGTGGGAGCCCTGACAGTGGGGGCCCGCCAGGCGCTGGCCTGGTCCGGCTTTGAAGAGGGAAAATTGCTGACTCGGGACCTCTCTGCCCAGGGAATCCGAAATCTATTTGCCACCAAAAAGTTTTCCGATGTTTATATCTATGCCCAGGATATTCCCGGCGGCGTTCGCCTGACCATCAACCTGGTTGAGTTTGCCCGCATTCGCAGCATTCATTTTCAAGGCAACGACAAAGTCAAGACCAACGATTTGCGGGAAGCCTTCCCCGTTCATGTAGGACAATTCGCCAACCCGGCAGCCATCAATCGTGACCTGCAACCCCTGAGGGAACTGTATTACGATAAGGGCTATTACAACGTGGCCATGCACACCGATAGCACGCAGGTTGATACCAACAACATGGAAGACCTGATCGTGACCATCATCGAGGGCAAGAAGGTGAAGGTCCAAACCATCACCTTTGTTGGCAATGATAATATTGATGAAGGTGATTTGCGCGATGCCATGGAACAAGGCACCCGTGGCTTCCTGCGCAGCGGAACTTTCAAGAAGAATGACTTCGAAGGTGATAAGGACCGCCTCATTACCAAATGTCGCAATGAAGGTTATCTGGATGCCTACATCGACGCGACTGAACTCAACTTTCAAACAGAAGATCCAGAAAAACTCGACATTGTGGTTCACCTTGTGGAGGGCCCTCTTTACACCACTGGAGATGTCAGCTGGCAAGGCAATACGGTTTTCCATGACTTGATCATTGCCGACCAGGTCTGGATCAAAAAAGACCGGGTTTTCAAGGAGGACGAGTACCTTCTGACCCTGGACAACCTTCAGCAACTTTATGCCAATGAAGGTTACATTTACATTACAGTTGAACCCAATCGAGACATCGTCGACCATACCGTCAATGTGAACTTCACTTTTATCGAAGGCCAACCGGCGCGAATTCACGACATCCAAATCAGCGGCAACGTGAAAACACACGACAAAGTCATCCTGCGGGAAATGCGCATCTTCCCGGGGGATAAATTCAGCAATACACGCATCCAGTCGACCATTCGTGACATCTTCCAAACCGGTTTCTTCGAGGACATCCAACCGGATATTCGGCCCACCAAGGATGGTGACGTCGACATGATTCTCAAGGTCAAGGAAAAGCAAACCGGCCAGTTCATGTTCGGCATGGCCTACAGTGCCGAAACCAGTGCCAGTGGTTTTATCCAGGTGGCCGAAACCAACTTCCGGGGCAGGGGCCAGAATATTGGCCTCACCTGGCAGTTCGGTAGCCGCCGTCGCTACGTTGATGTCAGTTTTACCGAGCCTTGGTTCATGGGTACGCCAACCCTTGTGGGTGCGGATATATTCGACCGCTACCAATACAATTTTGATGATTTCTATGAGAGCCGTATTCGGGGCACGAGTGTCCGCTTGGGCCGTCGAATTCCCGGCACCCGTTTCAGCCGAATTGGTTTGCGTTATGAATTGAGTGAAACCAGGCTGTCCAATTTCAGCCCCAGTTATGTGAAATATCTCAATGATCTGGAAGCCAGTCTGGGAACCAGTGATTTGCCTTACCAGCGTCTGGATGAGATTGATTGGCCACAAACCAAGAGCAGCATCCGACTGAGTTTGAACCGGAACAGCACCGATAGCCCCTTCTTCCCTACTCGGGGCTCAAAAACAAGTTACAGTTTTGAGTTTGCCGGCGGCCCTCTCGGAGGGGAAATTGGTTTCCAGGAGCATGTTCTTTCACACAGCCTTTACCAGAAGATGCCGGCCGGATTTGCTCTGCATCTGCGTGGTTTCTTTGGCCTCTTGCATGGTTTGGATACTGCTGATGATGTTCCCGATTGGGAGCGTTACCGTCTTGGCGGCAACCGTCGTTACCCTCTGCGTGGCTACAAGGATCTGGAAGTGGTTCCCCGGGGCAACCCCAGTTTTATTGGGGGCCGATATTTTACTATTTTTAATACCGAGTTACTATATCCTGTGACAAACACTATTCAATTGTTGTCATTCCTGGATATCGGTGATGTTTGGAACAGCTTCCAGCAAGCCGACTTTGCCCATATGCGCAAGGGAGCTGGTTTTGGCATCAGGGTCGAGGTACCCATGATGGGAACCATTGGTTTTGATTACGGTTATGGATTCGATAGACTGGGGGGTCCCGCCTGGGAGCCTCACTTCACCATTGGCAGCATGTTCTAAATGCAGGAGCATTGGCAGCCGGAACTGGCCATTCGCTGGTCGGAGGATAAAATGTTGCACCGCAATAAGTTAAATGTAATCTGGATGACACTGGCTCTGGTGTTCATCACCACAACCATGATTCCGGGCCTCGCTGTTGCCGAAGACAAGCCAATGGGAGTGATCGATTCCCGCCGCATCATTGAAGAATATGAAGCAGCCAAGGATGCCCAGGCTCAGTACCAGAAATTCCTGCGAGAGCTCGAACTGGAAGTTGCCGACAAGGAAAAGGAACTGACCAACCTGATGGAAGAAATCGAAAGCCAGAAGTTGCTTCTGGGGGAAGAAGCCCTGCGGGCCAAGTACCAGAACTTTGAGCAGAAAAAAGCTGAATATTTTCAGTTTCAAGAGGGTATTGAGCAGAGAGCCGAAGCTGAGTTCAAACTCAAAATCACTCCCATCACCGACCAGGTGAAAACCATCGTTGAACGGCTGGGCAAGGAAAAGGGCTTTGGACTGATCATTGACACCGCGACTCTCAATGTCATGTACCTGGATCCTGATCAGGACCTGACCAACGATGTCCTGGCCGCTCTGGTCAAAGGCGAAGACTAGGATCTTGTTGTCAAACCTTGGGTTTGATTTTGATTGACAGGTCGGCTTAATCCGGCGAAATTTAGGTTGGAATTACCAATTCAGCATTGCCCCTTGCCTTCAGGTAAGGGGTATTGCTTAAAAAATGGGAAATGGCATGGCCCCAATGAAGCTCAGTGAAATTGCCGCGATGCTGGGGGGAGAACTGCTCGGCAGCTCCGATCCTGAGATTACTGGTGCTGCCGGTTTGGCTGACGCAGGCCCCGGGGACCTGACTTTTGTGACCAGCAAGATCCTTTTGCGGCAGGTGAAAACATCCGGTGCTTCGGCGGTTATTATTCCCCAAGGCCTTGAGTGTGCTTTGCCCGCGATTCGCCTGGAGAACCCCTACGAAGGCTTTGCTACTTTTTTGCAGCGCTTTCAAGTTCCTCTGGATCGGGTTTTCCCACCTGGAATTCACGAAACAGCGGTGGTCGACCCAACAGCCGATGTTTCGCTGGCAACAAGCATCGGGCCCTATTGTGTCATCGGTGCCGATTGTATCGTGGGAAAAGGCACTCGGCTGGCATCCCATGTGACCATGGGACCGAACACAGAAGTTGGTGTAGACTGCCAACTCCATGCACGGGTTTCTATTAGAGAGGAATGCCGTGTTGGCAATCGAGTGATTTTGCATGCTGGGGTTTGCCTTGGCACTGACGGTTTTGGATTTCTACCTGGGCCCAAGGGTTTGATTAAAATTCCCCAGGTTGGCACCGTCATCATTGAGGATGACGTGGAAATTGGCAGTGGGTCCTGTATTGACCGTGCAACCACCGGCCAAACAGTTGTGGGGCGAGGGACGAAGCTGGACAATCTTGTTCAAGTGGGACACAATGTGAAAGTGGGAAATCATTGTGTGATCAGTGCCCATAGCGGAATTGGCGGTAGCACTGTGATTGGAAACAGAGTCTCCATTGGTGGCTTTGTGGGTATTGCTGACCACATCACGATTGGTGATGGGGCCAAAATTGCCGGGAAATCCGGTATGTTCAAAGATGTACCTGCCGGAGCCACCCTGTTTGGTGTGCCGGCCATAGATGTCAAAGAATCGTTTAGGCTTTTCAGCGCTTTGCGAAAACTGCCCGAACTGATCCGCCGGGTCCGGAAGCTGGAAAATATCCAGTCCGGAAAAGGCGAATAAAGGAGGCAACCGTTGCTCTGGTTGCAAAGAACTGTCGACAGTAGCGTTACCATTGAAGGTCTTGGCCTGCATTCAGGCAAAAAGGCTTGCATGACTTTTGCTCCTGGCGCTCCTCATTCCGGGATTGTGTTCCTTGTTCCAGGTGCGGGCCCTGATGGTGCGCAGGTGGAGATCAAGGCCGTGGTGGAGAATGTTTCCGCCGAAAAAGATCTGGTGAGGGCGACCACCCTGACCCAGGGTGATGTGGAGATCCACACTGTCGAACATGTGCTGGCAGCTCTTTCGGGTTGCGGCATCACCAACTGTGAAATCACCATCGAAGGGGGAGAACCTCCGGTTCCCGCCTGTGGCAGTTCGCTCAGTTATGTGGAAATGATCGATGAAGCGGGGATCCGTGAACAGGGTCTGCCCGCCATGTTCTACAAAATCAGTCAACCTGTGAAACTGAAACAACGGGATGTGGAAATCACTGCCGAGCCGGCGGAAAGTTTCCTCATTACCTTCCAGGTTCAATACGATGATCCGTTGATTGGATTCCAGGAACTTACCATCGATCTGTATCCCAAATCGTTCCGGGAAGAAATTGCTCCAGCGCGAACCTTTGCCATGATGTCCGATGTGGACAAGCTTCGGGAGATGGGTCTGGCTCTGGGCGGGTCGGTTGAGAATGCTCTGGTTTTTGACAACGGGGTCATTGCCGGAGGGCTGGAACTGCGTTTTCCCGATGAATGTGTGCGTCATAAAATTCTGGACCTGATTGGTGATCTGGCCTTGCTGGGCATGCCCATCCAGGGCCACATCAGAGCCAAACTCTCCGGCCATGCTGCCAATGTCGATTTCACTCGGATTCTGGCAAAATCCGAACGCCGGATGCCCCGCATCTATCCGCCGAGAAATGCCGATTATTGGGATATTGGCTCCATAATGGAGATAATGCCCCACCGATACCCATTCCTGCTTGTGGACAGGATCATTGAGTTGAAACCCGGCAAGACCGTTGTGGGTATAAAGAATGTTTCCATCAATGAGCCCTTTTTCCAAGGGCACTTTCCCGGTCACCCCATCATGCCTGCGGTGTTGATCACCGAAGCCATGGCCCAGGTGGGCGGTGTGTTACTCATGAGCAGTGTTGACGATTCCCGTGGTAAACTGGTTTACTTCAGTGGAATCGACAATGCTCGCTTCAGGCGCCCGGTCACCCCTGGTGATCAGTTGCGTTTCGAACTGGAATTGATCAAATTACGCGGTCCCATTTGCAAGATGCGGGGGACCGCGTGGGTGGATGGCAATTTAGTTGCCGAAGCAGATCTTTTGTCGACCGTGGTGGACAGGTAAACTGTTCTCTCAAGGAGAAGACTTTTGGAACCCATTAAAATGAACAAAGCCGTTGGCCCCCGACCTGTGCGTGAACTGGATATCCATCCCTCAGCGGTGGTTCATCCTTCTGCCCGCTTGGGCCACAATATCAAGATCGGTCCTCATTCAATCATTGGTCCGGATGTTGTTATGGGTCCGGACTGTGTGGTGGGCTCATCCGTTTTGATTGAAGGCAATACAACCATTGGGCGGGGAAACCGATTCTTCCACGGAGCTGCCATTGGCAGTGAACCCCAGGATAAAAAATTCGCCGGTGAAAGAACTTTTGTGGAAATCGGTGATAACAACGATTTCCGCGAGTATGTCACTGTTCATGTGGCCACTGGAGAAGGGGACCAAACCCGCATTGGCAACAGCAATCTGCTGATGGCTTATGTGCATGTGGCTCACAATTGTCATTTGCATGATAATATTGTTTTGGCCAATGCCGTGAATCTGGCAGGGCATGTTGAAATCGGTGCCAACGCCATTATCGGTGGCATGACCCCGGTTCATCAATTTGTAAGGGTTGGGGCCTTCTCATTCGTTGGCGGCGCCAGTCGACTTCCTCAGGATGTTCCTCCCTTCATCAAGGTTGCCGGAAATCCCATCGAAGTGGCCGGGATCAACAGCATTGGCCTGAAAAGGCAGGGCTTCGATGAGAAAGAACTTCTCAATCTCAAAAAAGCCTATCGTCTTTTGTACCGTTCCGGCCTGAATGTGACCCAGGCTATGGATCGCATGGCCGTCGATTGCCAGCTGACACCCCGCCTGGAAGAATTTATGGCGTTTATCCGGCGGTCTGACCGAGGGATTGTGCGGTAGAGGCAACTTGTTCACTGCACCCAAACATGTCTTTATTTCCTGCGGCGAAGCCAGTGGGGACCGATATGGAGCGGCTTTAACAGCCGCTCTTCGGTCGCTTGCCCCCGATATCAAAATCAGCGCCATGGGTGGGCCGGAAATGGCCAAAGCCGGTGCCGATATTATTCAATCCTATTCCGATGTATCCGTCATGGGTATCAGTGATATTTTTGGGGCTTTGCCGGAAATACTCCGCATTCGGCGCAAGCTTGTCCGGCACATGAAGTCGGAGGATGTGGATCTATTTGTACCTATTGATTTTCCCGGCTTCAATGGTCATCTGGGCCGAAAGGCCCGGCAGGGTGGCTTGCCTGTCTTCTGGTTGGTCGCTCCCCAGCATTGGGCCTGGGGCAGCTGGCGCACGGCGGGATTTCGGGGGCGGGTTTCCCGATTGGGTACCATTCTGCCTTTCGAAGAAAAGTATTTTCGTTCCCGTGGTTTTGATGTTTTCCCCATGGGGCATCCTCTTATGGACGACTACGGCCCCCATTTTTCTTTTGAAAAAGATCTGGGTCGGCGGGAAAAAATTCTGAGTAACCGCACAGGCAATTTGACCATTGGTATTTTCCCCGGCAGCCGCAAACAGGAACTCAAACACCTTTTGCCTGTGCTGAAAGTTACCTGCCAGGCTCTTGTGGGCCATTTGGAGCATCGTGAGGCCAAGTTTGTGGTCAGTGCTGCTCCAGGGGTCGATCCCATTGATCTGTCCGCCACTTTTGACATTGCGGAGGACATCTCTCAGGCCCCTTTGAAAGAGCTTTTACCGCAAATTGATTTGGCATTGGTTTGCAGTGGCACTGCCAGTCTTGAGGTTGCTCTGGCCGGAGTTCCCCACGAGTTGGTTTACAAGACAGGCAGCTTCAACAATTGGCTGGGCAGACGGCTGCTGCAATCTCCCTTTATTGGTTTGAGCAACATCATCATGGATGAAGAAATAGTCAGGGAACACCTTCAAGAGGATGCTGCGCCTTTGCCTTTGGCCAGGGATCTGTTGCGTTGGATTTCTCGTCCTGCCGAAAGAGAAGAGTTTTATCGTTCGTCCCGGCGTTTGCGAAAAAAATGCGGCGAGGCGGGTGTTTGGCAAAGGACGGCTCAAGCAATGCTGGGCCTGGATATTTCGGATACTGATGATCCTGCCGACCAGGGTTCCTGAGTTGAGTCTGCTCAAACTCAAACTTTTTTTGGCACCACTGATCTGGCGCCTTTTGTATCCCACCCTTTCTGTTCCCGAACTCAGCCCTGACATTCCGCTGGCTGAGGGCCCTATCATTTTTGCCTGCCTGCATCGTGACATTGTTGGGGCCATTCTTTATGTGGCGCCTGCGCATCCAAGTCTTTTGGTTTCAAACAGCGATGACGGTCTGATATTGGTGCGCACTTTGGGCGGCAAGAATCACAATTTCATCAGGGGAGCCACTGGTGAAAATGGGGGTAGGGCCCTGGTTCATCTTCGAAGAGCCCTGCAAGATGGCCACAGCATCGGTTTAGCGGTGGATGGGCCCAAAGGACCATTTGGTGAAATTCACCCGGGCGTTTTTCAACTGGCAAAACTGACCGGTGCCCCTATAGTTCCATTGCGTCCGGTGATCACTCCTTCTTTGGTGCTGGGAACCTGGGACCGAACTGAAATTCCTTATTTTTTCAGCCGGATCCATGTGCAGACCGGACCGCCCATGAAAGTCAACGCAACCGCCGAAGATGAAGAGATCGATTTTTTGCACCAAAAACTTGATGCTTTTTTCCAGTCAGGGTCAGGAGGGTGATGAAAATTCTCGATTACAGGCCCTTGCTGGTGCGTCGGTTTTCCCGGCCTGATCATCTGCCAAACCCACCGGGTTTTCTTGATGCCTTGGTAGGGCGTTTTGTAGATGGAATTGTGACTCGTCGGGTCAATCGTCGACCTTTGGCTGGTGATACCCCTTTGCTCGTTTCGGTGGGAAACCTGGCTTTGGGTGGAACAGGAAAAACTCCTGTTGTCATGGCTCTGGCCCGGGGACTGGCCTCTTCCGGTATTCAGGGAGCGGTCCTTACCCGAGGCTATGGATCATCTCTTGCCGGCCCTCTTGTGGTCCAAGCGGACAATCACCTGGCGGGGGATGAAGCCCGCATGATGGCTGACCATCTGTCGGATCTTGCCTGGCCAGTGATTCAGTCCAGAAACCGTCCTCAGGGCTTGGAATTCATGAGTCAACTCCCAAATCAACCCCACTTGATCCTCTTGGAGGATGCCCATCAAACCAGTGGTCTGGCCCGCCATCTTGATTTGTTGATATTGGATTCCTGGCAAATCCATCAGGAAAACGGCGAAGACAGGCTGGAACCTGTCACTGGACCAGTTTTTCCTTTGGGGCCCTGGCGGGAAACGGCCCAGGGCTCCCTGCGGGCAGCGGCCCTGCTTATTGAAGGTGGCCAATGTCCTCCTGAAAAAAGCAGGACCGGACAGCCGGTGTTTTCTTTTGGGCGAAAAGTGAAATTGCGGCCAGTGCGTGGACAGGTGAAAGATGGTGTGGAGCATCGGTGGGCTTTGGTTTCGGGAATTGCCCGTCCCCATCGATTCGAGGCTGGGG
>JAUUYW010000232.1 GCA_030590265.1 Candidatus Krumholzibacteriia bacterium | reverse complement strand
CAGGGGCCATTTGACAGCACATGGCCAGGGGAAGCAGAGTGATTTGTTTGAGCTCAGCTACATCCGCAAGGACGGTTCCGAGTTCATGGCGGAAATCAATGCCGGCCCTTTGGAAATCGACGGCCGTCCCCACAGCATTGCTCTGGTCAGGGATATGACCGAGCGCAACACGGTCAAGGCAGAGAAGGAAAAGCTGGAAGGCCAATTGCTTCAGGCCCAAAAAATGGAGGCAGTGGGCAACTTGGCCGGCGGTATCGCCCACGATTTCAACAACCTGCTCCAAGCTATCCTGGGCTATTCGGAAATCATGATTGACGACCGGGATCTCCCTGAGGGCAACCGTAAGGATATGAAAAGAATCCAACATGCCGCCCAAAGAGCGGCAGATCTGACCCGTCAACTGCTGGCCTTCAGTCGTCGCCAACTGATTTCGCCCCAGGACCTCGACCTCAACCGGGTCATCGCCGAAATTTTAAAAATGCTGGAGCGACTGATTGGCGAGGGTATTGAACTGCAGAGCATTGTCGGCCATAACCTGGGCACCGTTTGCGTGGACCGCAGCCAAATGGAACAGGTCTTCATGAACTTGTGCGTGAATGCCCGGGACGCCATGAATGGCAAGGGCATTCTGACCATCGAGACTGAAAACGTAATTTTGGATGCCAAGTACTGTGAAGATCATCCCTGGGCTCAGCAAGGCCGTTTCGTATTGTTGAGCGTCACCGACAATGGCCTGGGCATGGACCAAAATACCATGGACCAGATTTTTGATCCCTTTTTCACCACCAAGGGAGTTGGCAAGGGAACCGGCCTGGGGTTGGCCACCGTCTACGGCATTGTGAAACAAAATTCCGGCCTGTTGCATGTGTACAGTGAATTGGATCACGGAACGACCTTCAAGATCTATTTCCCACTGGTGGAACGGCCTGCCCAGGATGTGGGAAACAAGATTGCCGCTCAAGTGCACGGCGGAGATGAAACCATCCTTCTGGCTGAGGACGATCCTGGTGTGCTGGGCCTGGGCACCCGAATTCTGGAGGATGCCGGGTACAAGGTTCTGACCGCAGCGGATGGGGAACAGGCTCTGAAAGTCTTCATGGCCAACATTGATACACTGGATATTGCCCTGCTGGATGTGGTCATGCCGAAGCTGGGCGGCCGGGAAGTGGAAAACGAAATCCACCGCTTCCGGCCCGATTTCAAGGTGGTTTTTGCCAGCGGTTACAGCGAAAACGCCATCCATGTGGATTTTGTTCTGGACGAGGGAAACATCCTGATCCAAAAGCCTTATCGGCGGGATGATCTTCTAACAAAAATACGAGAAGTGCTGGATTCCTGATCTGGATTATTCGCCAATACCCATCCTTTTACTTGGTATTCACCTTTTCGATTGAACCATTAAAATATTAAATAGCCGAGTGACTTGATTCTGATTTTTGAATTGTGGTATACTACGTTCACTTGACCGCCAGAAATGTGGACCACCTCGTCCAAATTGGAGAATCAGATGCGCTTCCTCGCCAAATGTAGCTTTCCCATAGGTCTGTTCATTCTAGTCACGGTGCTGGCCTCTTCCTCCCTGGCCCGCAACCCGTTCCGGCGTGCTTTCTTCGATGTCTATCCCCAGGCTGAAAATACAGCCCTGGATAACCTCCCCAGCAACCAGGGCCACTGTGGATTGTGCCATTTCGATTTTGACGGCAGCGACCAACGCAATCCCTATGGACTGGGCATGGAAATTCGAATGAACGCCGGCATGAGTGCAGCCGAAGCCGTCCTGGACATGGAGCTGGAAGACTCGGACAACGACGGTTTCAGCAATCTGGTGGAAATCACGGACTACGATAACTTTTCCAACACACCCACCTTCCCTGGATTGAAGGATTCCAATGTGGGCAACGTGGTGAACGTTGACCTGGCTGATCTGGATGGCATCCTCACACCCAGCGGTGGTTCGGATATCACAGGTCCCACCGTGACAGTTATCACACCCACCGGTGGCGAAGCTCTCGATCCCAATACTTTCTATTCCGTGCAATATCTTTGTGAAGATGAAAGCGGTGTGGCCAGTGTTGAGGTTTTTCTGGTGGAAGATGGCGGTGCACATCTCAGGCAATTGGCCAAGGATTGGCCGGGTTCAGGCACCGAAGAACTGTTCATCCCCAATCTACCGGGCACGGGCCTTGTGCTGAGATTGGTGGCCCGAGACAACGCGGGCAATCTGGGATCAGGTGACAGCTCAGGCTTCATTTCCATCAACCCACACATTGGCGGAGTGGTGCCGACTACCCTGCGAGACTTCGACATGCCAGGCACTCAGCCATTCGGCGCAGGTGTCCTGGAGGATCCTGCTACCACTTGCATCACTTGCCATGGTGAGTTCGATCCGGAAATAGAACCCTGGCACAACTGGCAGGGCAGCATGATGGCCCAGGCCATGACCGACCCACTTTTCCTGGCAACCATGAGCGTGGCCAACTCTTTTGTACCTGCTTCGGGTGATCTGTGCCTGCGCTGCCATACTCCAGGCGGTTGGTCCGAAGGCCGCAGCTTTGATACCACCGGGGGCATGCTCACACCCACGGACATGCAGGGCGTTCAGTGCGACTTCTGCCATCGCCAAGTGGATCCTCACTATGATCCGATGCACAGTCCTGCTATTGATTATGAAATCCTTGGCAACCTGGAACAAATTCCCGTGACTCATGCCAACGGCCAATTTGTCATGGATCCGGACCCCACCAAACGTGGTCCTTATGAAGACGCCGAAGCCAGTCACCAGTTTCTTTATTCCGATTTCACTTTGAGTGCCAATTTGTGCGGGACTTGCCATGATGTCAGCAATCCCGCCTTCATTGCCGGCAGCGAACCCGGCTTGTACCATGTGCAGGAATTGGACACCGCTCACCCCGACGGAGATCCCCGCAACATGTTCCCGGTGGAACGCACCTTCAGCGAGTGGACAGCCAGCGAATACGCAGCCGGTGGAGTTTACCAACCCCAGTTTGCCGGCGACAAACCTGACGGCATGGTCTCCACCTGCCAGGATTGCCACATGCGTGATGTGACCGGAGTAGGCTCCAATGTTCCCGGCAGTCCCAGCCGCACTGATCTTGGTCTGCACGATTTGACCGGAGCCAATACCTTTGTGCCGGACATCATTCCCGACTTTTTTCCTGATGTGGACACGGTGGCTTTGCAGGATGGCAAGTTGCGGGCCCAGGCCATGCTATCGCTGGCTGCATCCATGGAACTTTCAGCAAGCGTTGTCGACGGCCACAACACTCTTACAGTGCGCGTGACCAATGAAACCGGCCACAAGTTGCCTTCGGGTTATCCCGAAGGCCGCCGCACCTGGTTGAACGTGCGGGCTTTCGATGCCAGTGATAATCTGGTTTACGAATCCGGCGCCTATGATCCGGAAACAGGCGAGCTGGGGCACGATGCAGATGCAAAAATCTACCACATCGTACCGGGAATTTCATCCCGTCTGGCGCCGGTGCTCAACCTGCCCTACGGGCCATCATTCCACTTTGCCTTGAACGATACGGTGTTCCTGGACAACCGCATTCCGCCACGGGGATTCACCAATGCGGGGTTCCTGGCTGTGCAGTCGCCCGTGGTCGATTACACCTACGAAGATGGTCAGTACTGGGACGACACCGTCTACACCATGCCTGCCAATGCCCAACGCATTGAAGTGGCTTTTTATTACCAAACCACCTCCAAGGGATACATCGAATTTCTGCGGGACAGCAACACGGTCGATACCCTTGGCCAGCAGTTGTATGACGCGTGGGTTAATCATGGGCGCAGTGCCCCAGTGGCCATGGCCCAGCAAACTTTGCAGCTGGATGTGAGCGGAGCTCCCGATGAAAATCTGACTCCCCGGGTGACGACTCTGGGTCAAAATTTCCCCAATCCATTCAATCCTCAAACTCGGATCAATTTTTCACTTTCGGAGCAACGGCAGGTAACCCTGCGGATTTACGACGAGCGTGGACACCTTGTGAGCAATCTTGTAGATCAGGAAACCCTGACTGCAGGCGCGCATCAGGTTGTTTGGTTGGGCATGGATAATGCTGGCAGGGGTGTTGCTTCCGGTGTTTATCACTATGTGCTGGACACCGGAATTACCGTCCTTAAACGAAAAATGACTCTGGTGCGTTGATTTTGTCACCGGAAAACCAAAAGAGAGAGTTTTAAAAAATGAAACGATTTATTGTGGGCTTTTCCCTTCTTGCCCTGTTCTCGGTGCTGATCATTGCAGGTTGCAGTGATGATGAGGTGACCGATCCTGTTGAAGCAGGCGAAGGTCACTTCGCCCTGAAACTCATCGATTCAGTGGGACCCTACGATGAGGTCAACATTGAAGTGATCGAGGTCTCGGTTCACAAATCCGGAGATGATTCCACCAGCGACTGGATCGTCGTCAGTGAAGACCTCCTGTCGGTCAATTTGCTGGACTACACCAATGGCAATTATGCAATGCTGGCTGACAACACTCTTGCAGCCGGTGAATACACCCAGGTTCGTTTGCTTTTGACGGACAACAACACCGTGGTGGTGGATGGCGAAACCCATGATCTGGAAATTCCCAGTGGATCAACCACTGGCTTGAAACTGAATCACGGGTTCACCATTGAAGACGGCTTCACTTATGGTGCCACCCTCGATTTTGATGCGGAACGTTCCATTCACGTTACCGGGAATGGGCGATACAAAATGAGTCCGGTGATCCGCATTATTGTGGACGCCACCAGCGGCAATATTTTTGGCACTGTTGAACCGGTGGAGGCCCTGGCCGTGGTCATGACCTTTGTCGGGGAAGACACCGTGTCCACATATGCTGATACACTGACAGGGTTCTTCAAGTTGATGGCTTTGCCGGCTGCATCTTACGACGTTGAAATCTCCGCAACAGCTGGTGAGTATCAGGATGCCCTTCTGGAGGGAATCTCGGTACCTGCAGGCGGAGAAACCGATGTTGGGATTATTACCCTCGAAGTAGAGGAGTAATCCCGACGGCTGATAGTCAATGCCCTTATCGTCTTTGCGCCACGGTGCGCTACAGGCGGTAAGGGCTATTTTCGTCTCAACAACAACAAGGTCACGTCATCAGAGGCATGACCGCCTTTCAAAAACTCCGCAACGGCATCACCAATGGCGTTGCTGATCTCTAGCAGAGGTTGCTCCCGCATCTCCGTCAGAATCGACTTGACCGGTTCGATGCCCAGAAATTCTTCCCCATCAAGAGTCGCCTCGGGAATTCCATCACTGAAAATGGCCAGCAAATCGCCAGGTCCCAGGGTGGTCACCCCAATTCGGCAGGGAAACTCGGGCAGCATACCCACCGGAGGTGAGCAGGGCTCCAACTCCTCCATACTGCCGTCGGGCCGGATGATCAGCGGCAACTCATGGCCGGCGTTGACGAAAGAAAGACGCCCTGATTCTGGATCCAGGTCGCCCAGAAAAAGAGTGATGAACTGTTCCATGGTCAGATTTTCGTAGAGCTTGCTGTGCATCATGCCCATGATCTGATCCAATTGGCCCCCAATATCAGCCAGGGTGGACAACAGCACCATGCAGGCTGACATGGCCATGGAGGCGGGAGTTCCTTTGCCTGCCACATCGCCGAGAGCTACCATGACGCGCCCTTCCGGTCTGGGCAAAACGTGGTACAAATCCCCGCCCACGGCACGGCACATGTCCAAACGGGCCAGCCATTCGTAACCTTCGATTTCCATTAGTTTATCCGGGAGGATAGCCTGCTGGATCCTGGCCGCAGTGGCAAGCTCGCTGGCCATGCTTTGGTTGCGCAACTTGATGGCCACCGCATTGGCCGTGGCGGT
>JAUUYW010000107.1 GCA_030590265.1 Candidatus Krumholzibacteriia bacterium | reverse complement strand
TGGGAACCGTTGGAGAACCCATCAGTCCCGAAACCTGGAAGTGGTATTTCGAAAAGGTTGGCAAAGGCAAGTGTTGCATTGTCGATACCTGGTGGCAGACGGAAACCGGTGGCATCATGATCACTCCGATACCGGGTGTAACGCCCATGAAACCCGGGTCGGCCACCATGCCATTCTTCGGCGTCAAACCGCTGTTGGTGGATCCAGACGGAAAAGTTATTGAAGGCAATGGTGTGTCTGGAAATCTTTGCATTGAACGAACCTGGCCGGGGCAGGCCCGCACGGTTTGGGGTGATCATTACCGCTTCTTTGAAACATACTTCAGTCAGTATCCGGGATATTACTTTACGGGTGATGGCTGCCGTCGTGATGAAGATGGATATTACTGGATCACCGGTCGGGTGGACGATGTGATCAACGTCAGTGGTCACCGCATGGGAACCGCCGAGGTTGAGAGTGCCCTGGTGGCTCATGAAAGTGTGGCCGAAGCTGCGGTTGTGGGCTTCCCTCATGAAATCAAGGGACAGGGTATTTTTGCTTACGTGATCTGTGGTGTCGATGCCAATGGTGCCGGTGAAGTGGAGCTGATGGGAGCTTTGAAAGAACAGGTGCGCCATGTGATCGGCCCCATCGCCACCCCGGATGCCATCCTGATCGTGTCTGGGTTGCCAAAAACCCGAAGCGGCAAAATCATGCGGCGAATTTTGCGGAAAATTGCTGCCGGTGAATACACCGGGCTGGGAGATGTTTCAACTCTGGCGGATCCGTCGGTGGTTGAGGTGCTGATTGAAGAGCACAAAAAATTGGTGGGTTGATTCAGAAGGAATCAATCGCTCCTATTTTGACCAGCCAATTTGGAAAACCACGCCCCGATCCGTTTGGATGTTGGCGCCTGGAGGTGGATCGCTGTCATAATTCTCGAAATACTTCAAGGTCACGAAGAAATCCTTGAAGATCTCCTGGGTTATGGCCGCGTTGATGTCATAACGAAAACGTGGGGTGTGAGTGATCGAAGGCATCCCTGCCAGGGAGATGGTTAAGTCTGTTTCCGGGGTGTCAAAAATGAAAATGCTGTATTCCAGGTAAATTTTGCCTTCCAGATTGCTTTCAATCACTTCTTCAGAACTGGCCCATTCACGGGTTGTGTTGAGTCCACCTCCAACCGCGAATTGAGTGGTGTTGGTTTTTTTAAGGTAATATCCCAGGCCTGCACCACCCAGGATACGCAGCTTGAGACCCATCTCTTCATTGCTGTCTCCCTGGGCCGTGAGATAGCCCCACCAATCCCCAGAAACCAGTCTCTGGTATTGCAGGGCCACATTGTGCCGTTCAGTGGCGTCATCATTACTCTGATGGGTCACCATGGAGTCCCATGACAGGGATCCTGAATGGATGCGGCCCTGGTAGGCGGTGCTGGCGTCAACATTGAATTGGGATACGCCGCTGCTGCGGGTGGCGTTGAATCCAAGAGCGAGGGAGAGAGAGAACTTGTCGGTCCAATTGTAGCGAATGGCGGTGATTTCCACCACCTCCCAGACTTTGACTTCGGTGATCTTGTCCTTGAACACAACCAAAAGCGTATGGTCTTGTTCAGAGTCCGGCATCTGGCCATACACCAGGACTCCGGTGTTCAATTGCAGCAAGTACCAGAAACTGCTCTCCAGGCGGGAAATTCTGTTCCATTCAATGTCGACGGTGCCCATTCCCGATGGTTTTACGGATAACTTGCCCCGATTCAAACCGAGAATTTCACAGGTCAGCCGGTCGCCATTGTTCAGGGTCACAACATCAATTTTGGGCCGGGAGGCAGCCAAGGCGTTGCAGCTGGTCAGCATTAGGAATACTGTCAGCAATACTTTCAGCAATACTTTCAGCAATGCTGGCAAAAGCCTTTCCGGCGAGTGGACAATGGAATGATTCACAAAACTACCTTATACCTTGCCAGATAGGCCAAGACCAACCCATCAAAGGGCTGCCAATGGCGGAAAAGGCGATTTTTGGTTTCATTGGTAATACCTTCACCAGATTGAATGGGGGATTTTTTTGCCAAGAACATACATCACAGGGGATAACTGCTCAAGTAGTGTCCCTTGGCAGCCGAATTTTACCCAGTTACACAGGCTTCGAAAACCTGAACCTGACAGGATGAAAATGCGCTTGAAAACACGGATTGTAGCAACTTTGCTGACTCTGGTCGGCTTTTTCGCTGGAGCCATCCCAGCCAGCGGGCAAATTGTTGGCAATACGCTGAGCCTTTCCACGGCTACCGCATCGGCGGGCGAATCTGCTGTGGCGATCTTGGGCCTGGCCAATGAAGACGCCATCGCAGGCATTCAGGCCGACATATTTTTTGATGCCGAGGTGGCTGCCTTCAACAGCTTGTTCGTGACCGGGCGAGGTTCCGGCATGACTGCCGAAGGACGGGTTGTGGCCGCCGGGCACTTGCGGGTCGTGCTGTATTTTGCCGATTCCAGCAGCCTACCTTCGGATGAAGGTGATTTGGCGGAGTTGTTCTTCACCATGCAGGGGGCTACCGATGACGCGACCACGCTGGTGTTTCAAGACATCATCCTTTCCGACCCTGACGGTGGTTTGTTGACGGGAACGGGAACGTCAGGAGAGCTGACGGTCCTGGCGCCCGAATCTCCACCGGCTTTGACTATTGCAGTTTTGAAAAATCCTGGTCGAACCCGAATCGTCCGCATCATGGTGACGGTAACTGGAGGTTCGGGAAGTCTTCCCACGGTCAATGCCAACGCTACCTCAGTAGTCATGCATTCCTTGGGTGCAGGTGTTTTCGAAGGTCAATTCTTCGCTCCCGAATCAGCCAGATCACTGATTGTTTCATCATCAGACACTAACAGCCAAGGCACGGGTAACGCCCAGGTCACCCTGGCGTTGCCTTAGAAAGGTAGACCATGATTTCAAGAAATGTTCGACAGATTTTGATGATCGGCCTGCTTCCTCTGGTTGGCTTGTATGGCTGCAGCAGCGGTGGTGACGATACTCCGGTTGTTCCGGATGAACCAGATACCGCGGCAGAATTTTCAGCTCGTGCCTGGGGTTATTTCAAAACCGAAAACTACGACAATGCCCTGGATGATTTCGCCTCTGCCCTGGTTCTGGATGGAGGTTATGGCGAAGCAATGGCCGGCCAAGGTTGGTGTCAGCTGGCCCTGGCGACTTCAGTTGCGGGAGCGAATTCGAGCATGGCGAAATTTGAACAGGCTTTGGCTGCCGGTGAAAACGAAAGTTATGTTCTGGCTGGTTTGGCTGCCGCCCAGTTGGCATCCGGGGGGGATAATTTTGCCCTGGCCATCACCAACGCGGGTTCGGTCTTGAGTGCCGATCCTGGTTTTGTTTTCGAGCATCAGATTTCCTTCGACACCAAAGACCTGCTACTGATCCGGGCTTTCGCCTATGCCGTCGTCGGTGAATATGCCCTGGCTCTGGATCAGGCGGATCTCATTGATGACAGTGAACTTGACGAGAACGATTCTTCCAGCTGGTCGGTCGCCGGGATTGCCTACGCTAGTTTTCCAGCAGCGGCATTGGCCCACTTGCATCAACTTTCAGAACAATACTCGGGATAGGGGAGCCGGTTCATGCACCGCAAAATAAAAATATTACTTCTGTTGGCCGTATTGGTTGTTTTCAACGGTTGCAAAGACCAGCTGCCCACGGAAATGGCTGGCCTGGCGGATCAACAATCTCTGCAAAGATTGGCCACCTTGCCTGAAGATTCAGGACTGTTGCTGTCTCTGCATTCCGATGGCGTTTTGGGCCAACTTCCCAACCTGGGGCCTGACGGTCGCGAACTGGGACGATTTGGACCCACCAAGCTTGCCCTGGTAAGCCGGGAAAGGGTGCCGGCCCTGGCCAAGGTTGACGGTCTTACGGGCCTGGTGCTTTGGGGTGACGAAAAGGCCGTGACCAAAATTGACCCAATGTTGCGCAATGCCATTTTGGCCGGGATGGCGGCTACCGATTGGCGAGAAACAAAATATTCGGTCATCGCTACTTTTGCAGATGGCACCACGAATTTGGCACAATCCCTTGCTGATGCGGGGGCGGTGACCGGCAGTATTACCGGCAACACCGCGACTTTCGTCGCAACCAGCGAAGTAATTTTCGACATTCTGGGCAGAAATGATCTGCGCCAGCTCAAAAAACCCGACCTTCAGCGCCCGGCGCAAGGTCTGAACTAGGCTTGATAATAAACTTGGTCCTTCAATAGCATTGGGAGTGCATATGTTTGCCGGATTTGAACAACGGAAAACAACCTTGATGACGGTTCTGATACTGGTGATTCTGGCCTCAGCAGGATCGGTTTTTTCAGCAACTCTTGACCCACTTCTAAAGTCCTTGTTGCAGGCAAAGGCCAACCCGGGCCTCGGTTTGAGTTATGAAAAATTCCTGGCCCTGGATTCCTCGGAAAATGCCGACGATCCCCGTGTGGGCGTGATCCTGCACATGGGTGGAGGTCGGACGAATTTGATGGAAATCCCCGGCTTGGTCATTGGCTCCCGCACTGGTGATTTTGTCACTGCCCGTTTGCCCCTGTCATCGCTTTCCCTGCTGGAAGCCAACGGGGATATTGACCATGTGGAAGCGGCGCGCCTGCTGTTCCCGTTGCTGGATCTGGCCACTGTTGATGGCAAGGTTGATCAGGTGTGGAACGGTGAACCGACCTACACTGGAGCCAATGTTCTGGTGGGAGTGGTTGATTCGGGCATTGACTGGAATCATGGGGATTTTCAAACCGCAGGTGGCGATACCCGCATCAAATTCATCTGGGACCAATATGTTCCCGGAACGCCGCCCACTGGTTTCAATTATGGTGCCGAATACAACCAGATTCACATCAACGCCGGCAATTTGACCGAAGCCGACCTCAGCGGACACGGGACTCATGTGACGGGAATTGCTGCAGGCAACGGCCTGGTTTCGGGCGGGCAGTACAGCGGTGTTGCACCCGAGGCGGATATTATTTTTGCCAAGGCCTATGACGATCAACAGCATGGATTTCCCGAAGACAAAACCATCGACGCCATCAACTACCTGGTGAGCAAGGCCGAAACTCTTGGTCAACCCATTGCCATCAACATGTCTCTTGGCGGGCACATGGGGGCCCACGACGGAACAAGTGCCCAGGAGCAGATTATTGATGATTTGTCGAGTGCAGGAGTGGTTTTTTGCATAGCTGCCGGCAACGAGGGCGAAGCCGATTTGCACGACAGTGGACCAGCCTCCGCTACGGATTTTCTTTTCAACATTGCTCCTTACACGGCCCACCCCGGCAGTGCCAACGACTATGCCATCCTGACCATTTGGGTGGATGGTTCCGCCAACCCAACGGTGGCGGTAACCTATGGTGGAGAAACCACCGGCCCGGTAAATTCCGGTACGGTGGACGGGGCCAACACTGGCCATGGGACGATCATCATCGACAATGCTTCCGGAGGAGTGAACCCCGACAACGGCGACAAGCAAATCATCATTCAAATCATCGACCAAGCAGGGCCGGTGCCTGGTTCAGGCAACTGGACCATCTCCATCAGTGGCGGTGTCGGCACTGCACACGCCTGGAAAGCCACCTCAACCATGGTCGCCACCTTTCCCAACAGCGACCAAACCTATTCTGTTGGCATGCCGGGGACTTCCGACAAAGCCATCACGGTAGCCGCCCACAAAACTCGCCATCAATGGGATGCTTTTGACGGCGGAACCTATTCGTATGGATCAACCTGGGGTGAGGCTGCCATAGGGGATCATGCACCTTTCAGCTCCATCGGGCCTACTCGTGACGGTCGTGAAAAACCTGATCTCAGCGCACCTGGACTGGGAATTTTTGCTCCCTACAGTGCCGATACCACACCCTATCCGGGTGATACCTGGCTGAACACCACCGGTCGATATCTTTTGAGCTCAGGCACCAGCATGGCCAGCCCATTTGTCTGTGGCGTGGTGGCTTTGATGCTGGAAAAGAACGGCATCCTGAGCGCTGAACAGATCAAAAATGTTCTGCGCGCCAATGCAGTTGTCGATGAATATACAGGTGGGGTTTGGAACAATCGTTTTGGGGCGGGAAAAGTGGATGCCCTGGCAGCCATGGCCGCCATTTCGCCTCCCGGCCCGGCACCCACAGGGGATGTCGATGGTGATGGTGAAACCAACGTATTGGATTTGGTCCTGCTGGTGAATTTCATCGTGGATCCTGATGGAAATCCTCTGGACGGCGACGCCCGCATCCAAGGAGATGTTTATCCATCACCCAGTGGCGATGGCCTTTTGAATGCTTCGGACCTGGCGCGCATAGTGAGCTTTATTTTGGAAAGCGATGTGCCTGGATATTCCGCTCCTCAAATGAATCCCATCGACTACGAAATTGGTCTGGCCACCTGGCAGGATGGGCGTTGGTGGCAACCGGTCAACATCACCGGTGCCGGGATTTCAGCGGGTCAATTTGCTCTGGCTGTTGAAGGTGCTGTCTGGCATCCTGAAGATTTGATTGGTGAAACCGGCGTGGAAGTTGTGGCTGCTCAAGTCGGGTCGCAATTGCGCGTCCTGCTCTACAACTTGGGTGCCGCGATGCCGGCCGATGGTATTTCTTTGCTGATTCCGTTTGAGCACTCTTCAGATCGACCAGGTCGCGCCCGAAATGTGGGACTGTTGATGGTTGATGCCACGGGTTCTCCTCTGAATGTTCAGGAAACAACCCTCAGCCCGGTGGGTTATCTGCGAATCAGCCCCAATCCCGCACGCGGTGATATGATGGTTAGTTTTGTCCGGGAGAGTGGCCGTGATTACGGCCTTTCGGTGTTCGATGTGCGGGGACGTCGAGTCAGAAGTATTCGGAGGGGTCTGGGTGCTGAGGGCCGAAAAACGGTTGTTTTTGATGGGTGTGATGATGATGGGCTTTTCTTGCCGGCAGGGGTTTATTTTGTTCAGTTGCGCAGTGAGGATGAGGTTATTTCCCGAAAAGTTGTGCTGACCAGGTAGCTGTTTCCGGATGATGTAGCCTGGAGAATGCAGCCCGGAGAATTCCCCTTCGGGTAGGTGATGTGTTATAATTGTATCCTGGTTTTGGTATTACCCTACCTGCACACATCCCGGGAGCAACGACTTTGTCAGCAAATAACCTCCGTGTATTGGCCATCATATTTGCGGTAACGGCCGTGCAAACCCTGATCTTTCCGGCTTTCTTACAGGCCGATCCCGACCCAAACTACTGGCGCCTCGAGGACATCCAGACTCAGTTCGACACCTGGGAAGCCCAGTATCCGGGTATTTTCCACCAATCCATATTGGGCACCAGCGGTGATCGGCTCGACATTCCCATGGCCTGCATCTGCAACCAGATTCCCGGTGAAACCGAAGACCCCCGCATCCTTTTCCATGGTGCATTGCACGCCAACGAACCCAACGGCACCACGGCCATCATGAAATCCATTGAGAGTCTGCTTGAAGGTTATGGTGTCGATCCCTCCATCACATCCAGAGTGGACAACCTCGAATTGTTCTATGTGCCCATCCTCAATATTGATGGTCATCTCCACAATTTCAGCGGCGGTATCAATTGGTTTGATTGGCGCAAAACCATGCGCGACAACAATACCAATGGTGAGGTTGATTATCCCTATGACGGTGTCGATTTGAACCGCAACTGGGACTGGAACTGGAATGACTACCCTGAAGACGATCCGTCCTCCATCAAATACAAGGGCCCGTATCCTTTCAGTGAACCAGAAATCGCCGCGGTGAAGCGATTTGTATTGAGTGAGCGGCCGGTGGTAGTAGTTGATTACCACTCTCCGGTGACCATTGCCTGGCGGAACTACATTTTCTGGCCCTGGATGGATACCAGCGGCGGAGGCATGGGTCCCGACAGTGACGTGGCTGAGGATATTGCCGACCTCTGGGCCGATGCCACCATCAATGAAAACGGAAATCCCTATAATGAAATTTATGCTTACAGCACCCTTCCCAAAGAGCAGTGCTGGATCTACGGCAGGACAGGGATCTTGGCTTACATCATGGAGATTTCCGACCACTGCTGGTGGTCAGGAGCCATGGTCGATACCATTGGTGTCCGGGTGTCCAGGGGCAGCATGGCCCTGGTTGATCGTGTGCTTGAAGGACCTGGTGTGCGTGGTTCGGTGACCAACTTTGCCAGTGGTGAGCCTTTGGTGGCGGAAGTAAAAATCAATCAGATGCATCAGCACGGTGTTGGTCCCCGCATGACCGAAGAGAGCCATGGCATGTACCATCGACTCACAACCAATGGCACTTACACGGTGACGGCCAGTTGTGAAGGGTTTGAATCCCAGACCCAACAGGTGATCGTGGCCAATGCTTGGGCCCGTCTGGATTTTGCTTTAGAATCACCTTTGAGTGGAGTCGGCCCGGCTGAAGAATTGCCTTGGTTGCAGACAGGTTCGGCACTGGGATCGGGTGGGGGAATTCGTTTGGAATTGCCAGCTGGTTTACCTTCGGCCACGGTGGATTTGTTTGATCTGCGTGGGCGTCGGGTGGGTGTAATGGGGCGGGATTTATCTTCTGGTCAAGCCCATGAATTGTCATTGCCCGACCACCTTGCGGGTGGAGTTTATCTGGTGCGGGTTGTGGCTGGTGATCGGCAGCAGACGCGACGCGTGACTCTTGTTCCCTGATGTGGTAAGATGACTCCATCTGTTTTGGGCTGGGAAAATAACTTTTCTCTGCTCGATCTGCCTGAGTGATCCCCTGTCGAAGGGACCGGTCATGAAGTCCATCTCATCCCTTGGAACAATCCCCACCATTTCGAATCTGATCCTGACAACCATGGTTATGGCCCTGCTGGTAACCGGCTGTGGTGGTGACGACGATGGTGGTTTGGCGCCCCCTCCCGGAGGAAACGGCGGAAGCACAACGACCATCGGACCAGATGGCGGTACGGCAACTTCGGCAGACGAAAACGCCAGCGTCATCATTCCTGCCGGTGCACTGGTCGCCGAGACCGACATTTCCATCGAACCGATGGCCAGCTTTCCGGATGGACCCGTGTCTGGCACGGTTTACGAATTTGGGCCGGATGCCACCCAGTTCACAAGGCCAGTGGGTTTGATGATTGATTACGACCCGGCCCAGTTGCAAAAGGCCCAGGCAGATCTGCGGCTGGCCTACCTTGCTGACGACACCTGGCTGTTGAGCCAGAACAGTGTGGTGGACAGCCTGGCTCACACCGTCAGTGACAGAGTTACTCATTTCAGCATCTACGGTATCATGGGCCATGAAGGCGACGATTTGAGCGACAGCACGGCTGTCTATGTACTGGACAATCCTACCCCGGGTGACTCGACTCAGTATGCCACCCTGGCTGAGGCACTGGCCTACCTGCAGACCAACCTGGATCATGAGGACATCGGCCGCATCATCATTCAGACCAACACCACCCAGACAGTCGAATCACTCAGTTTTTCGTTCTTCCTGCAACTTGTGATGGACGATGGTTACAGTTGTTCGCTGGCTGGTCCCGGCAGCAATCCTCTGGTGGTTTCGGCAGCGGGCGCCTTTGCCATGAATGGCT
>JAUUYW010000050.1 GCA_030590265.1 Candidatus Krumholzibacteriia bacterium | reverse complement strand
TGCACGGCACCGGGGGGGATGGCCATCAAGCTGTTCATGGCAGCCAGACCGTTGACCTGGGCCATAAAACCGACAACCATGTCAGCCTGGGGATCGTTGGATGATTCCATGGCTGCGGGCAAGTCAATTTGTTCGTCGAGACCTACGGAGAACACGGGGGCGTTGTTGCCGCCCGCGGGGGTGCTGGGGTCGTCGTCGCTGGAACAGCCATTGAGGGCGAACAGCGCCAACATCAAGGTGATCAGCAAGAGAATGTATGGTGATTTTTTTTGGGTGAACATTTTGTCTCCTCGGTTGCGTATAGATGGGAAATGAATGAGGGGTACCAACCATTGGGGCGATGAAACAAATGACTGGTTTGATGCCATATTATTTTGCCCATATCGACGCAATAATATGATCCCCTATAAATATACACGGTTTTTATCCTGTTTTTGGGCCAATGTTTTTTAAAAAAACTTACAATCACCTGTTGTTATTAAGGTTACAATTGTGATATCATTGAAAAATAGACCATCAAACTCAATACTCATGTGAGACATCGGGGAGGGCGCTCAAGCATGAAAAAACAATTATCTCAAATACCGATCATATTGCTGGGTTTAATACTGCTCCTCTTACCGACCGATTTCGCCCAGGCTACAGAAAAATCCAGCTTCATCGTTTTGGCTGCCGATGTCTTCGAACTCAATCTCGATTTTGATACCACCATGGACATCCTCGGGGAAACACGTTTCTTTTCCAGCCGTCACAATAAATATGTTGGTGGTCGCTTCATGGTTCACATGGGGGCCAAATCCGAAGAATCATTCTACGTGGGTACTTTTACCGGGATTGTCTGGGGCAAATCCGGTTTCCTGATGAATTGGGAAGAGCCGGGGCTGCAATCTTTCGAACCCCTTGAATCATCAGTGTCTACCTTTGCCTGGCCATTTGGGGTGGATTTCAATTTGAAAATTGGAGGTTTCCTGGGCATTTCCCCTTATGCATCGGCCAAAATGATGATCCTTCGCCTGAAATTGGAAATTGGTGATGAAGATTTCAGCGGCAGTGTCTTTAAACTTGGTTTTGATGCCGGAGTCAGGGTATCACTTGATTTTGGCAGCTTCACCGTGACCGGCGGTGCCGGGTTGACTCACATTTTGAACGGTGAAATTGAATTCGAATTGGATGATGTGGAATTTGACAGCAAGACTTCGGGATCTTCACCCGAGTATTTCCTGGGGGTGGAATTGTGATGTTGATACTCAACAAAAAAACCATTGATCGATTCTGCCTTATCAGCCTTTGTTTCCTGCTCTTCAGCTTCATGGCCAGTTGTGCCAAACTTCCCATGGACAATGACCCTCCTGGAGCTCCGGCAGTGTTTTCGGACGGGGTGTGGCGGCCCACCGGTGTGGAAATCCGGGTATTGGTGGATGATCCGGACGGAGACATGGTGGCCCTGCATTTCCAAGCCACCGAATCCACCGGCTTGATCCATGATTTTGCTTGGACCAGTTTCATTGCCAGTGGCGAAGAAGGGGCTTTCTTTTTGGGCCTCAGCCAGGGGCAGTGGTCAATCACCGCCCAGGCCAGGGATGAACTGGATGAGCAATCCCCCATAACCAGTTACCAATTGACGGTGTCGAATCCTTGAGACCGTCATCCTGGCGCCCACCAGGTAGTGATTTAATCGCCGGATAACCATTTGAACCAACTGGTTACCCGCATGGAATAGGTCCAGATCACATTTTTCTTTACAATCCCCCCCCATTCGGTGGTACAATAAATCTAGTTACCCTATAGGGCTGTAAAAAATCAAGCAAACGCCACAAAACTGGGGTAATTGCCTGGCTCTTTATCAAAAAAAATCCCTGTAACGTCCTACCATTTTCAACAAGAGGGGTCTCGTCAATGAAATCGCTAAAACTTCTCACCCTTAGTCTATTGGTACTGCTAATGGCAACCAACGCCCATGCGGGCTTCCTGACCCCAGGTCTGGAAAGACAAATCAGCAACATGCAGGATGATGATATTATCAAAGTTCTGGTTGTCATGTCTGAACAAGCTGACATCCGCTCTCTCGATTGGGAGCTGCATGACAGCAAAGCCACCATGGAAGTTCGTCACCATACTGTGATGGAAACTCTCCGCAACCAGAGCATAACCAGCCAGACTGCCCTTTTGGCCGATCTGGAAGCCAACAAGTCCGGTGGCGCAATTCTGGGTTTCACCTCTCACTGGATCGTCAACGCTGTAGTTGTCGTTGGAACAGTGGATGCCATTCGTGAATTGGCTGCCCGTCCCGACGTCGAACGCGTGGAAGCCGATATGATCGTGGAGCTCATTGAGCCCGTACCCAGCGAAAAAATCGTAGATCCTTCCAAGGACGGCCGAGGCATTGGCATCACCCCTGGTGTGGTCGCTGTTGGCGCCCGTCGGGTCTGGAACGAACTGGGTATCGATGGAACTGGCGTTGTTGTCAGTGAATTGGACACCGGTGTGGATGGCAATCACATTGCCCTGCAAGCCAACTGGCGCGGAAACTATGCTCCATTGGAAGAATGCTGGTTGGATGCGGCCAACCTGGGCCATCCTACTCCTCAGGATAGCCATGGTCACGGTTCCCACACCATGGGCACCGTCATGGGCCTGGCTCCCGACGATACCATCGGTGTTGCCCCCGGCGCCCTGTGGATCGCTTCGAATATTATCAACAGTGGCACCGGCAACGATTTCGACAACGGTGTCATCGCTTCTTTCGAGTGGCTGGCCGATCCCGATGGTGACCCAACCACTCTCGAAGATGTTCCCGCTGTTTGCCAGAACTCCTGGGGCGTGAACGAAAACTTTGCCGGCTATTACGATTGTGACAGTCGCTGGTGGGATGCCATCGACAACTGTGAAGCCGCTGGCGTGGTTGTGACCTGGTCCGCCGGTAACGAAGGCCCTGGTGGGGAAAGCCTGCGCTCGCCCGCCGACCGCGCGGACAGCCCTGGCAACTGCTTCAGTGTCGGTTCCACCCAACACTTTGCTCCCTACGAAATCAGTGGCTTCTCCAGCCGCGGCCCCAGTGGCTGTGGTGGCGAATTCGCCATGAAACCAGAAATCAGTGCTCCTGGCAGCGACATCTATAGTGTCAATGCCGGTGGCGGGTACACCAACATGAGTGGTACCTCCATGTCCGGTCCTCACGTCGCTGGTGTGGTGGCGCTGATGCGCGCTTCGAATCCCAATGTCGATGTGATCACTATTAAGGAAGTTCTGATGGCGACCGCCATCGACCTTGGCACTCCTGGTGAAGACAACACCTATGGCCACGGTTTTGTGGATGCCTATCAGGCAGTTCTGGCCGTCATGGGTGGCATCGGTACCGTTGAAGGTATCATCACCGACAGCAGCACCGGCCTGCCCATTGAAGGCGCCCTGGTGAGCAAGGTTGGTGGTTTCAACCGGGACTACACCGATGAAAACGGTTTCTACCGCATGACCATGCCTATCGATGACGTGGAGCTTTCCATCACCAAATTCGGTTATGCCGATGGTTCCATTTTCACAACCATTCTGGAAGACCAGACTGTTGTGGAAGATTTGGCTCTCGACCAGTTGCCCAGCTCGACCATCAGCGGAATCGTTTACGGTCCCGATGGTGCGGTTGTGGACGGTGCTTCCATCAGAGCCGCCAACACTCCGTTGGATCCTGTTACCAGTAACGCGGATGGTTTCTACTCCATCGTGCTGCCCTCGGGCGCCGGTCAGGTTTATGAAATGGTTGCCCGCGCCAGCGGCATGGGCTCCCAGGTCCACAGTGTTGAACTGCTGGATGACATGACCCTCGATTTCAACCTGCCAGAATGGATTGGCGACGACTTCGAAACCGGTAACTTCCTGCGTTTCCCCTGGGAAATGAGCGGAGCCGACTGGGTCATCGATGAGGACACCGTTTATGAAGGTGCCTATGCCGCCCGGAGCGGTTCCATCAGTCATGGCCAGACCACAACTCTGGAATTGACTCTGGAAGTTCTTGCTGCCGGTGAAATCAAATTCTGGTACAAGGTCTCCAGCGAAGCCAACTATGACTACTTCAGGTTCCTTGTGGATGGTAACGAAGTTGGTTCGTGGGCCGGTGAAATCGACTGGACAGAGTTCGTGCACACAGTCCAACCTGGTCTGCGCACTTTCAGCTTTGTTTACGATAAAGACGGTTCCGTGAACAACGGCGACGATGCCGCCTGGATCGACTTCATGGAATTGCCCGCTGTGGATCTGCCGGGTGTCCCCGACATCAGCGTCGACACCACGCCTATCGAAGTTGCAGTGGATCTTGGCGGAATAACTGATGTTCCTTTCCTCATCCAAAATGTTGGCGACGGCGGCTTGAACTTCGCCCTGAACCTGGTTGAAGGGAATGCCTCCCTGAACACGGTGACCAATCCTGTTCCTTACCGTGAATTCGGCAAGGATGAAATTGATGACCGTGCAATGGTCAGCCCCATCACCGGGTCCGGTGGCCCCGACGCCTTCGGTTATTCCTGGATTGACAGCGATGAAGCTGGCGGTCCTGTCTATAGCTGGGTAGACATTTCCGGCACCGGCGATGTTGTTGGTGGCGGCGATGATTTTAACCACGGTCCTTTCGACCTGGGCTTCTCCTTCAGCTATTATGGCAATTCGTTCGACAGCATCAACGTGTGCACCAATGGCTGGTTGTCGTTTGATTCCAGCAGCACGTCGTACACCAACCAGGGAATTCCCGATGCCACCGATCCCAACAATCTGTTGGCTCTTTTCTGGGATGACCTTAACCCCAACGATGGCGGCACCATCTACTACCTCAGCGAGCCCAACCGGTTCATCGTGCAATGGCATGAAGTGCCTCACTACGGTGGCGGTTCTCCGTTGACCTTCCAGGTCATCCTCAATGCTGACGGTAGCATCATTTACCAGTACGAAACGATGAGTGATGTCGGCGGCAGCACCATTGGTATTGAAAATGCTGTTGGTGATGACGGCCTTCAGGTGGCCTTCAATGATCCTGGTTACATCCACGATGGTCTGGCCATTCGCCTGGCTTCCGCTCCGCCCATGACCTGGTTCACTGCCGACCCCATGTTTGGCATGATTCCGGAAATGAGCGGCCAGGATATCAACTTGCACTTTGATAGTACCGACCTGGAAATGGGGATCTATCAGGCTGTGATGGGTATTACCAGCAACGATCCTGATACGCCTATGATCGAGGTATCGGTGATCCTGGATGTTGGCGGTACAGTGGGTAATGAAGGCGGCGACAATGAAGTGAATGAAAATGATGTGCCGACCGTGGTGACGGGTGTTACCGGTGCACATCCCAACCCCTTCAACCCGATGACTACCATCGAGTTCGCGGTTTCACGTCCCCAGCACGTAAATCTGTCAGTGTACAACGTGATGGGTCAACGGGTGACTACCCTGATCAATGGCGTCATTGAAACAGGTTCGTATCCCGTGCAGTGGAACGGTACCGATTCATCCGGTCGTGGTGTATCGAGTGGTACTTACTTTGTACGGATGAACAGTGAAGAGGGTATTTACACCAGCAAGCTTATGTTGGTTCGGTAATATCCTGGAGCTATCTGCCCTTGGTGGGTGGGATGGTTTGAAAGAAACCACCGGCGGTCTTTGGACTGTCGGTGGTTTTGTTTTGAGCTGGCAACATTCTCCACGGCACAACTAAAGACTTGACACCTGGAGAGAACCTTAACAAACTAAACGCACTTTAACAATATCTGTTAAAATTGGTCTAGTTTGTAAAAGGAGCGACCATGGACCCACGAAAGAACCCCTATGCCCCAGGTGCGGGGACAAAACCGCCTGCTCTCGTCGGTCGAGATTCTGAAATTGAATCATTTGATATCTTACTTGAGCGGCTGGAAAATGGTTATTCCGAGCAATCAATGATAATCACAGGATTAAGGGGAGTTGGTAAAACTGTCCTTCTGGATGTTTTTCGTGAAAAAGCGGAAGACCGTAATTGGGCGACGGTGGAGTGGGAAGTAGAAAAGAACACTCCTCTCGGCCAAAAAATGTCCAATCAAATACGAAGGGCCCTTCTCCAGATTGCACCAAAAGCTCGCTGGACTGAACGAGCACGAAAAACCGCCGCCATTCTAAAATCCTTTTCAATCACATTCAACCCTGACGGTGCCGTAACTGCTGGCTTGGATGTTGATCCTATGCCGGGAATTGGCGACAGTGGAATGCTGGCTAATGATCTGACCGATCTTTTTGTTGCTCTGGGTGATGCTGCCGGTGAACAGAATATCGGTGTGATTTTCCTTCTGGATGAAATCCAATACTTGGCAGCACCAGAGCTGGAGGCATTAATCACAGCACTTCATAAATGTGCCCGCAGGGCCCTTCCCGTGACCATGGTAGGAGCAGGATTGCCACAAATCCCCAGATTGGCTGGAGAAGCAAAATCTTATAGTGAAAGACTTTTCCAGTTTCCCAAAATTGGAAAATTGGACCTGAATACGTTTGCACGAGATGCACTGGTGCTACCAGCCAAAACTCTCAACGTCCAAATTTCTTCGCAGGCCGTGGATTACATTATTGAGTACACAGAAGGGTACCCGTATTTCCTTCAAGAGTATGGGAAATTCCTCTGGGACGAGGCATCAGACTCCCCAATATCAGAAGCTATTGCGAAAGAAGTTCAACCCCTGGTTGAAGCAAAACTGGATAATAGTTTTTTTCGGGTTCGTGTTGATCGAACGACAGAATTGGAACTAAAATACTTATTTGCCATGGCCCAGTTGGGTTCACATCCGCAAAAGGCAAGTGATGTTGCCAAGGAACTGGGACGATCAACTGAACAGGTTGGTCCAATCCGTTCCAGACTAATCAACAAGGGTCTTCTCTATACACCTGGTCACGGTTTTGCTGCTTTCACTGTTCCGCAATTTGATCGGTATTTGTTACGAAGGCATTCTGATTTGGGCGAGTAGACTGAACTCCGGTCGTCAACCCTCCCTGGGTTGACGGCCGGTTGAATAAAACATGAGACGGTCATTTAATTAGCATCATACGCCGAGTCAGATTTTGTCCTTCAGCCGTGAGTCGGAAAAAATAAACCCCAGCAGCCGAAATGCGGCCCTCGCTATTCCGACCATTCCAATGCAACTCATGCCGTCCTTCCATCTGATCTTCTTGCACCAAAACCCTAACCAGCCTTCCTGCAATATCAAAAATCTGCAGCCGTACCGGCCCATCCTGGTTCAGTTCGTACCTGATGGTCGTTGAAGGATTGAAGGGATTCGGCGCATTTTGATGCAGCAGAATAGTTGCCACAACATTGGCTTCGGGCGTATCGCTCAAATCGGAATTGAAAACCCGGAAGACAAAATCAGGCCGATCAATGAACGGGTTGCGATTGTTCTGAAATCCGTAAACCGCATCGTTGCGATCGATTTCCTTTTGGCTGACCGGGTCGCTGATGTGCCACTCCAGAAGCATGGCCTCGGCCCAGGGCAGAAGCTGGCTGCGGTCAGACATGGGGCTGGCATCGTCCCAGCTGCCGTCTTCGGTGTAGTAGCGAGTGGACATGTAGAAATAGGCCCGGGCAAAATCGCCTTTGTAGGCGTCGATGGGCTCAAAAGCCATGCCTGCGTAGCCAGGGTAAGCGCAGGGTCCCACTTTGCTCCCGTTCAGTGAGGTCCAGGTGGGGGCATCCACTTCACCAAAAGCATAGTTGGCACGCCTGCCGTTAACATGCACATCGGTGGGGTAGAGCACGAACAGATCGGTGTACATGGGCGAACCGCTTCCATACCAGCTATGGGGCCAGGAGTGTTCGCGGTTGTATCCGCTGCCTTCAACATCGCCGGGTCCGGTCTGGTCGATGCCGAATTCGTAGATGTAGGGCGATTCGCCACCCGGAACATCCGAATACATATCCCAAACCGTGCCGTCGGGGCGGTCATCGGTGGTGTAGAAGGCGGTCCACAGGTAGGTGTAGGAAAGGGTGTTGTGGTTGTCGATGATGTTGTGCAGAGTGAGACGCAGGTCGTCGCCGGTCAGGTCATTGGTGCCATCGTAATATCCATCGGGAACATTGCCGCCGTAAAAGTAGAAAACGTCCGAGACGTTATCCATGGAGTTGCCATAAAGATCGGTTACACCATCAATAGTCAGGATGTGATCGCCGGTGGACAGAGTGCTCACGGTCAAGACCACGATGTCGGGCTGGCCAACAACCCGCAGGGCGGACTGCACCGTGCTGCCGCTCACTGTGTAATTTGCAGCATTTTCAGCGGACGTTAATTCGACATCTTCCGAGAAGATGATCATCACCGAGGTGGGACCTTGAGCTTCAATGCTCAGGATGATCGGTGCCTGCGGATCGGTGACAAAAACAATGTCGCCAGTGGTGCGTGGGACGATGCCCAGGAAGCTGCTGTTGTCGCTCATGGGGCCGGTGACTGTGTATACAGAGCCGAGGGTGGGCTCGTAAGTGACACCGGTGTTGTCCACTCGCAGGGCCGTGCCGTCGTTTTCCACGTACCACTGCTGATTGTCGGGATCGTCTATAGTGCAACTGGCCTCGATCAATTGAACGAGAACTCCTTCATAGTCTTCACTGCCGGCGATCCCGGTGGTGACGGTGGCGGCGGTCGGCAGACTGCCTGCCCCGCTGCTGTTGACGCTGGCCTCGGTGATGGTTGTATTGCCGTTGAGCTCCTGAACGATGCCTTCGATCGTGACACTGGATCCCAACGCGGGAGCCACGCCACCCTCGACCCAAACACCACTGCGGATGCCGGTGCCGTCCTGGATCACCCAGGTGCCTGCAAAATCGGCGGTGACGATACCATCGGTGATGATGCTGTGCCCCACATGGGGAGAAATGTCGCCGGTGCCTTGGATGTCAGCAATGGTGAGTGTCCAGGGGAGGCCGTAGTTCAGCTCATCGGTGGTGGTAGTGGCAGGCAAGTCATTGGTGGCTGAAACCTGATAGAAGACGATGGATCCGGCTACCTGGCCGGGAATGGGCGAATCGGTTGTGTAGGTATCCCCGGAAGTAAGATTCATGGCGATGGAATTGGTCAGGGCACCGGAGGCCAGTCCCCAGTTCAACTCAACGGAAGTGATGCTGGCTTCATCGTCGGTGACCAGGGCGCTGACCATGACTGTGTCGCCGGCCTGGGGTGAAGCTGGATCCGTGATCACTTCGGTGATGGTGGGGCCAATTGGTGGCGGCGGGGCGTGGTGAGTGCCAGGGGTGCCTTCGGTTGGCTCGTTCACTGGTGTGGCGGTCCACTCTGAAATATCGAAACTGGTGTTCGGCTGCACGATGCCTTCGTTGCGCTCGAGGTCGGCGTTTTCAAAAGTGGTTCCGGGCACGACCGCGTGGTCCAGGATGGTGCCTGAGTTGTTGCGCAGCTTGGCGCCGTCGCCAACTTTGCCATTCCAGGTGGCGTTGTTGTCCGACCAGGCTTCTTCGGGGAAATCGACCTGGAAGGCAATGACAGTGGTGGCGTCGCCGCAGACCAAAGCCTGGCCTGGGGCGATATCGCCGGACAGGTTCCAGGTGAAGATGTCGTCGGTGTTTCCTACGGCAATGACTTGCCAGCCGGTCAAGGAGACCGATTCATCCCCGGAATTGTAGATTTCGATGAAGCGGTCCGAGAGGTAATTGTACCGGGGATCGCAGAGTTCCGAGAGCAGAAGGTCGGCCTGGGCCGGGGCAATTACTGCCAGAAGGGGGAGAATCAGGGCGATAAGGTGGATTGCCGCCTTTTTCATTCGCAAACCTCGGGAGTTGAGAGGGATTTTAGCTGCTCAGTACTTTGATAGTATTATACCACAAAAGCAGTATAAATCAAATTAATCAAATGGTAAGTCGGACTGTACACTCAGCCCTTGGTTTGAGCTGAGCGCACAGTGGGTTTTGGCAGGATCTTGTAAATCAAGGATGTATCTTTAGTTTCATGTCTAGTCGATGATCCCGGCTTCATCATCACCGGCATGAAATAGAAAAGAGATTTCATCTTCCGCATGACCATCACTAGTACTAACCCTAACCCCAAACAGATAATCCCCAGGTTGCAGAGGAATTGTCGCTCCATGATTCTGAATAGTCGCAAACTCACGAGTGACCAAAGCAAACAATTCGTCGATTTCCGAGCTGGACGGATTCTTAAAATACTGTCCGTTTCCCGCATCGCTGATGGCTTGCAACTGGTCATCCTCCACATCAGATCCCAGGCCCATCACGTGGGAGGTCAATAGGGGATGAGTTTCAATGGCTGTGACAGCTGAATCAAGACTTGCAACGCCGTATCCGGAAAAATCATATCCTGCTCCACTAGTGGTCACTCCAGTGCCGCTGATAGTGGAGTTGTCGAACCAGCTGTAATTATCAACACCATCGGAAAAAACAACCATCACGTGGTGATCGTGAGGACCATTGGCCAGGTACTCGTGCACTTCCAGCATGTTGTGGGCTTCACGGTCAACGGCGGCAAACAGCTTGGTGGCTGTGCCGGCGGTGGGTTCGACAATGGCCAGCAAATCATCAGCGACCCAGGTGCGTCCCGTGGACGAAGGTTCGAAAATGACTTCATTGAACCAGGTAACATTCCAATCGAAGGAACCGGGCCTTCCCTCATACAACTCATCCAACTGAATGATGGCGTTGCGCGCGGCTTCCAACATGGGATCAAAGGCCGGTGGCGAGTGCTGAAGCATACTGAAGCTCGCGTCCAGAACCAGGCTCAGATAAATGCTCGATGAAAGTTCTTCCGAGTCGTCCTGCAAAATCGATTCGTTATCCACTGGGTTTTCATCGATCAGCAATTCGATGTTGACGTCATCGAGATCCAGGGCATATCCGTTTTCATCCCGGGCAATGAACTGGACGATGACACTGGTTTTTCCGGTGGGTCCATCAAACTGGATCAGCGGATCACTGGTCATCTCGATTTCAACACTGGAGTTTGAGGGGGGCGGAACGGTGGGACTTTCATCGTCAGAGCATCCGGCAAAAAAAGCAAAAAAGACAATGATCCCAAGGGAAATCAAGACAAAGCGGAATTTCAAGACAATACGGCCATCCATGGCACAATCCTCCAGAACAAAATGGTGGGCAGGCCGGCGGATCTTCCCTGACCCTGGTGCCGGACTTAAACAGGACGAGAGTTGGCTTCATCCACTCAAAAGTCAAGTTCTTTCATTTTGAGGGGATGGCCCAGGCTCTTGTCCGTTGTACACCAGTAGCTCTGTATCTGTTCCTTGTTTTTGCTTTTGTAATCCCCAAATCTTCACCTACAATCGTTTGAACGCAGGTTTTGCCAAACACCTTGAACGAAGGGTGTCCCAAGTGTTGAGATTGAAACTGTTTTTGCTGCTGGCCGTTTTGTTCACGGCCGGCTTCCACCAGGAGCCAGCTGCTGAGCAAGCATCCATGCGGCTCCATGCCTTTTATTACCCATGGTACGGCACTCCAGAATTGGATGGCGAGTATATCCACTGGCGTCACGATGTCATGGCTCCAGGGTCGAAGGTGACTTACCCTGGTGGGAATAATATTGGTGCCGACTATTATCCCGAGGGGGGCTGCTACAGTTCAGGGGATCCGGTGGTTCTGCACCGGCAAATGCAACAGCTAAGGCAGGCCTCGGTTGGTGTCATCTGTGTTTCTTGGTTGGGGCCCGACAGTTTTGAAGCCCAGGTATTGCCCAAAATCATGGACATGGCAGCTGAATTCGGGATTTTTGTCAACTTCCACCTCGAGCCAGCCGTACAAAATTCCATCCATTCAATTCGTGAGACGATTGTCCACCTGTTCGATGAGTACGGTGAGCATCCAGCTTTCTATCGCGCTCCCGAGACCGGTGGTCGGGCATTGTTCTACGTTTACGATTCCTACCTTACTTCGGCACGCGAATGGGCGCGATTGCTCACCACTGAGGGTGATCTGACCATTCGTGGCACTGCATATGACGCTGCGGTGGTCGGATTAATTTTGAATGAAAATGATACCGGATTCATCGAGGCTGCGGGCATGGACGGCGGCTATGCCTACTTTGTGGTGGACGGTTTTTCCTATGCTTCTACAACCGCGAATTGGCCGGCGCTGGTTGCCTGGGCCCGCGAAAAAGATTTGTTGTTCATCCCATCCGTTGGTCCCGGGTACAGTGATGTTCGTATCCGACCCTGGAACCAAAGCAACCAGCGTCATCGAGAGGCTGGCCGTTATTATGATTGCCTGTTTGCCAAGGCCATAGAGGCTGACCCCGCCATCATCGCCATCACTTCTTTCAACGAATGGCATGAGGGTACTCAGATTGAACCTGCCGTGCCGTTCGTTATTGATCAGTTCACCTATCTTGACTATCAACCGCTAATGCCTGATGCGTATTTGGACCGGACTGCCGCCTGGGTCAACAAGTGGTCGCACTATCGTCAAGGTACTTGGGCTCCGGATTCTTTGCACCACCATCCCTGCGCCGATGGTATTTCCAGAAGCACGGTTCTTCACCTGGCTGTTGGGAAGAAACTGAAATTGGCCAATCCCTTCAGCGAAAAGTACATGGCTGGAGGAACCACGGCATTGCTGGATGGCATCACAGGTTCCAATAGTTACAGGGATGGTTGTTGGCAGGGTTATGAGGGAGTGGATTTGATCGCAGAGATCGACCTTGGCCAGGCAGAACCAGTTTCCGGGCTACGGGTTGGGTTTTTGATTGACCCCCAGGTTTGGATCTTCCCGCCTCGTGGGCTTCGCATCGAAGGTTCAGCAGACGGTTCCACATACCTTTTGTTGGCAACGGCAATTCCAAAGATGCCACACAATGCCGTGGCTCCATTTCGGCAGGAGCAGGAGGTGGTCTTTGAAGAACAACCTCTTCGTTTTATCAGGGTTACTGTTGAATCCGAAAAAATATGTCCTGCCAATCACCCGGGTTCAGGCCAGCCGGCCTGGCTGTTTGTGGATGAAATCCAAGTGTTTTGATGTGGTTTGCCTCTGCTTGACAGTTCCACTTTTCCGTCTTACTGATTAGATAAACCTTCAAATATGGAAGGGATCCAGTGACCCGGACTTTTGCTTTCAAAGTCATTTACTCTCTGCTGGCCATCACCCTGCTGATGCTGGTGCTTGGTTCCGCCTGGCACGTCCACGATCATCATACCAGCAAAGCTGATTTCTGTCTCTGGTGCCAGGCCGCGGCCACGGTCGCTGTTCTGGTTGTGGCAATCATTCTGGCCGGCACTTTGCTGGCTGGTCGCCGATCCACACAGCTTGCCCTTCTTCCTCCTGCAGATCAACGCCCCTGGAGTCCCAGGGCTTCGCGCGCTCCGCCAATTCTGTAACTGAAACCAAATTTTCCAACATCGCGCGGTCGGATTATTCCCGATGGCATTGTTGTTTTTGGCGGTAACAGGAGGAATCATGCGCAACATCATCACCATGCTTCTTGTTGTCCCGGCTGTGTTGTGTTTCAGCACCACAGCGTGGGCACAACAGAGTGGCGCACTTGGGGCCTGGCAAAACCCGGACATCGGTTTTGTTTATGATCTGAAATTTGATATGCACAATGCGGAAGTGGATGAAAACGGCAACCAAATCTGGAAGACCCGGGGATTTCATATTTCCAGCGCCGAGTTGAACGTCGGGGCGGACCTTGATCCTTATGCCCGCATTGATTTCAACGCCATGTTCAGTCATGAGGGCGCCG
>JAUUYW010000457.1 GCA_030590265.1 Candidatus Krumholzibacteriia bacterium | reverse complement strand
TCGTGAAAACGGAGTCAACCCTGTTTTGGGTCTGATGATGGGGCACGAAAGTATCGTGCGGGAATTGAACCGGGCAGCCAATGATGATGATGTGGTGGCCATCGTTCTGAGGGTGGACAGCGGCGGCGGCGAGAGTTTGGCCAGCGACCTGATGGGCCATGCTGTTCACAAAGTCAGCCAGAAGAAACCAGTCATCATTTCCATGGTGGATGTGGCCGCCAGTGGTGGATACATGATGTCCTATCGGGCACCTTTGATCATGGCCAATCCCATGACCGTTACCGGTTCAATCGGTTCCATCAGCGCGAAGTTCGACATGTCCGGCTGGTATGAAAAAATCGGGATCACCACCGACCATGTGAGCAAGGGTCCCAATGCCCTGATGTGGTCCGACGACCAGCCGTTTACCGAAGAAGAATTCCAGTGTTTCAATGAAAACCACTGGACCGATTTCCGGAATTGGATGGACGATGTTGCTGTCTTCAGGGACATCGCCACCACGGAGATCGACAGTCTTTGCATGGGGCGCGTTTGGACAGGTCGGCAGGCCGTGGATAACAAATTGGTGGACGCCCTTGGTGGGCAGCATGAGGCGGTATTGTTGGCTAAACAAGAGGCCGGAATTGCAGAGAATGAATCGGTGACCTTGTGGCATTTGCCCGAATCAAAAGACCTGCTGGAAAGTGTTTTGGGTGGGGATGAGGATTTGGATCAGGCGTTGAGCTGGACGGTTTATCGATCGGTTCGCCAGCAGGCACGGTTTACGGCAGACTACCTGAGTGCCGGGCGGCTTTGGGTGATGGATCCTGCTTTTAAGCCGTGAGTTTGGGCATGAATTCATGGGAGCGGGGTCATGACGGCCCTGCTCCGCACAACCAAACCTGCCCGGCCAAATTCATCATGCATTGAAGCAGCCCCAAAAAACAGGCTACTCCTCCAACTCATCCCATATCAACCGAGCCACCATTTCTGCCAGATCAAGAGCATGCTTAGCCTCGGCCTGATCCACGTCGGGACCATCACCAGGATATCTGGCCTGAACGCCGAACACCGTCAATGCTTCGGCAGGCCTCAAATTATCCGCTAGCTTGCTTTTTTTCTCATTCAATCGATCCAACAGAACCGAAATATCATGGGTTTTCCCAAATTCAATTTGTAAGGCCGTCAGCTCAGCCTTGATGTATTTTTCTGTCGACTGCTGGCAGTGGAAAGCCACAATCGCCCAAAGCTCACCTTCATATTCAATCAAAGCCATAGCAGCATCCAGATCGGCCTGAGCCTTGATGAGCCATTGATCAACCAATTGTCGAATCAGTGCTTCACGAGACGGCATACAAAACCCTCCCATACTTATTGGCAGGATAGGCCAAGCCACCAACGAGGTCCTTGGTCTGGTCAAATCGTTCACGGTCCATGATTAAAACATCAATTGGCCAGCCCAAGCCTCTTAGTTGCTTACGGATTCGCACACTTTCCTGGCGAGGGCTTTCTGGAGAATCCAGCAGGACAAGCAGGTCGATATCACTGTCTTGATTCATATCGCCAGTTGCCGCAGATCCAAATAAAATGATACGCTCTGGGCTGGTCGTTTCACGAATCCGGGAAACGACTTCCTCCAACAGCGATTGATCGACTTCCAAAAAACGTCCGCTCATTGGCTTCCTCCCTATAATATGAAGTATAACAGAGAATTAATTGGTCGGGTACTGCAATAGATTGAATTGTGCACCATTCTATCCATCCTCCGAAAATTTGTGGATGTCCTTGGTGGGCAGCTTTGGGTCATGACGGCCCTGCTCCACACAACCAAACCTTCCCATTCTGACTGAACTCAAACGCCCTCAAAATATCCAGGCCTGCCCGGCCGAATTCATCTCGCCTTGAAGCAGCCAGAAAACCGGGGTAATGCGGCCCTTCAACCCACTCGATAAAACGTACGAATAGGTTTCCAGGACGCCAGTAATCAAAAACCAAGACATGGTTGGAGGCGATGCGGGCTGCCTGGGAGAGAATGTGATGCCGGAATTCGGCATCCAACCCATGTAGCAAATAGCCCATGCAAACGATGGCGTGGGAATTGTCGGGGATTTCAGGCAAGTTGATGAGGTCGAAGGAGCGGAAGGAAACGGCGGGGTGTTTTTTTTGGGCCTGTTGCAGGAGTTTGTCGGCAAAATCCAACCCCTGAACCTGATGTCCTCGCTGGGCAAAAGAACCAGCCAAAAGGCCCGTGCCGGTAGCCAAATCCAGAACATCCAGCTGGGGATCCAAATCCAACATGGCCAGAGCATTCCGGTAAGCAGGATCAAGACTGCGTTCAATGAACGGATAGATCGCCGAGACGAGATTGAAAAATCGCCGGGTCTTTTGGCGTACGTCTTTGGAGATGCTTTTCTTCATTCTTACCTCATGTGTATGTTTCAATATGGCCCCCATCGATCTTGGCCGGATATGTTATAATTGCCAATACAATTCGTCACCACCCTCATCCTTAGGAGTGTTTTTTGTTTCGCACTGCAATTGTGATTTTGATTATCCTGGGAATTCTGGTCTCTTCTCAAAGCGCCTACGGTCTGACACTGAAAGAAGCCTTCGAGGCCTCTCCAGCGGCCAATGGTTATGACCGGTATGTAGAGTTGGAGCCCGGAGCAACCTACACAGGCGGCCTTCTGATCGGACGCATCTACAGCCCGGTGACCCAAAATTTCATCATGGAAGAAGAAGGCGTGGATGTGAAAATCGTCGGCAACGGCGCCATCCTCGACCTTCAAGGGGAACAAATTTGCATGTCCTATTGCAGCAATCGGTTGGATATTGAGGACTGCGTCATC
>JAUUYW010000470.1 GCA_030590265.1 Candidatus Krumholzibacteriia bacterium | reverse complement strand
GGTCAAAACCAACCCCTATCCGATGCCCATGGTGCTGTGGACTTTTTCCATGGTGCGGGCGGCTTCAGCACGGGCCTTTTCGCAGCCGGCGGCAATGATTTCATCCAGAAGCTTGGGGTTTTTCTCGTATTCGGCCCGACGCGCGCGCAAGGGGGCAAAATGTTCGATGATGCCATCGGCCAGCTTCAGTTTGCAGTCGACACAACCTCGTGCGGCAGTGCGGCATTCAGCAGCTGTTTCTTCCACTTCCTCAGGCATGAATTTCTTGTACCAGGTATAGATGGCACAAATATCGGGATTGCCGGGGTCGGTTTTGCGCAAACGAGCCGGATCGGTGAAGGCGGGTCGAATCTTTTTAATAATTTCTTCCGGCGACGCACTGATCTCGATGGTGTTGCCAAGGCTTTTGCTCATGCGTTTGCCATCGGTCCCGGGAAAACGGGAGAACTTCGTCACCAAAGGTTCCGGTTCAGGGAAGACCTCGCCGAAGATGCGGTTGAATCTTCGGGCCATTTCGCGGGTCAATTCCAGGTGTGGCAGCTGATCTTCGCCCACTGGCACTGCGTGGGCCTGGTAGACCAGAATATCCGCAGCCTGAAGCACGGGGTAGCCCAGGTGCCCGAAGCTGATCTCGTTGCCCATGTTCAGGTCCCGGATCTGTTCCTTGAAGGTGGGATTGCGTTCCAGACGTCCCATGCTGATCATCATGGATAAAATCAGGTTGAGCTCGGCGTGCTCCTTGACCTCGGATTGAATGAAGAGCACGGATTTTTCAGGATTCAGCCCCGCTCCCAACCAGTCCAGGAACATTTCCCGGCTGTTTTGACCTATTTCTTTTGCCTTGTCCAAGGCGGTAGTCAACACATGCCAATCGGCTACCATGAAGTGGCAGGTGTAGTCATCCTGCAGCTTGTTCCAGTTCTCGAGGGCACCAGTGTAATTGCCCCAATGCAACCGTCCGGTGGGGCGCATGCCGCTGAGAATGACTTTTTTCTTTTTGCTATCGGTCAAAACAGGCCTTTCTGGCGGATTATAAGGGGAAAATGGCAAATTGGTCTCGCCAGTGCCGGAAATCTACCACCAGTCGGGAGGGATGTCAAAGGTCACGAGCCCTCGGGTGTGCCTCGAGCCAGGCTTCGGTCAACCAGTTCCGGTCAATGTGGGTGTAAATCTCAGTGGTGCTGATATCCGCATGCCCCAGGAGTTCCTGCACTACTCGCAGATCGGCCCCACCTTCAAGCAAATGGGTGGCGTAACTGTGCCTTAAAGTATGAGGTGACATTTCACCGGGCAGTTGAGCGGCCCGGGCAGCGCTTTTCAAAATACTCCAAACTGAAACCCGGGAAAGCCGTCCGCCCCGGTTGTTCAGGAAAACGGCGGCAGAGAGTTTGTTTTTCAAGAGAAGCGGGCGCCCGGAAGACAAATAGCTGTAAACCGCCTCGGCAGCGTGCTGCCCCACAGGGACCAGTCGCTGTTTGTTTCCTTTGCCTCTGAGCAGCAGCATTTCATCGTTGAGATCGAGATCGGTCACATCCATGCCGCACAACTCACTGACCCGGCAGCCACAACCATACAAAACTTCCAGAATGGCACGGTCCCGCAAATTGCGGGGACTCGTTCCGTCGAGGTTTTCTATGAGCCTTGTAACCTGATCAACAGACAGGATAACGGGTAGTTTGCGTCCTTTGCGAGGGATGGCTATGGTGGCGGTGGGATCGCTGGCGACCATCCCTTCGGCGATCAAAAAGCGGTAGAAAGACCGCAATGTGGACATGAGTCGGGCCCGGGAAGTGGCAGCCAAATCTTTGGCGGACTCGCTCAGAAAATCCCTCAAATCCGTGTCCTGAAGCACTCCAGGACCAGCAATTCCCGCAGCCTCACTCCATTTCCTGAGTCTAGCCAAATCTTGTTGCGCGGCCAGCAGGCTCGCTTTGGCCAAACCCTTCTCGGCGCCGCAGTGGTCCAAAAATGAATCCTGAGCCAGATCCCAGACGTTGATTTTCATTCAACGCCTCCTTGAGTGGGTCGACTGGTTTTGTCGAAATATTCCAGGATGGCCACCACGTCGTGCTTGTTGATGCCGCGGACCTGGCTCAATGCGGTGCCGTCAGCCTTGCGGATTTGTTTGACGGAACCAAAATGGTGCAACAAGGCCAACTTTTTCATCTTGCCAATGCCGGGGATCAAATCCAGCTCGCTGGCGGTGGTTTTCTGGTCCCGCACCAAGCGGTGGTAGGTGATGGCAAAACGATGGGCCTCATCCCTGACCCGTTGCAGAAGTTTGAGGGCCTCGCTGGTTCGCGGCAGGTTCAGGCTGCCATGTTCACCGACGATGGTTTCTTCTCTTTTGGCCAGGCCGATCAATTGGGTTTCGTGCAATCCGTAGCCGGCCAAAACTTCCCTGGCCCGGGACAGCTGGCCTAATCCGCCATCGACCATGACCAAATCAGCAGGCGGAAGCTCCTTCTCCATGAGCCTGCCGTAGTAGCGGCCGAGGACTTCAGTCATGCTGGCAAAATCGTCCACTCCCTCCACGGTTTTGACCCGGAAACGGCGGTACCGGCTCTTCAAAGGCTTGCCGTCTTTGAAAAAAACCAGGGAGGCTACTGTTTCCTTTCCCTGGAAATTGCTGATATCAAAGCACTCGATGGTTTTGGGTGTGGTGTGCAGATCCAGGGCTTCCTGCAGCTCAATATCCGCAGGAGTGACCTGGATGCGCCTTTTGGCATGGTG
>JAUUYW010000378.1 GCA_030590265.1 Candidatus Krumholzibacteriia bacterium | reverse complement strand
TCTTCACGAGCTGGTACTTTGCCTGCGACTTTAACATTTCCATCGACCACAAGCGCGGGGGTGATCATCACACCATAGGCCATGATGTCCTTCAGCTCGGTCACTTTTTCGATGTTGCAATCAAGTTGAAGTTCCTCAGCAGCGAGCCGGGTTTCTTCTTCGAGTTTGTGGCATTTGGCACAGCCTGTGCCGAGAATTCTGATCTCCATTTTCTTGCTACCTTTCGTAGGTCATTTCAACTCAGATTTCCAAATATAAATCCAGTGAAGGCCGACAAGACAACAACCAATGCGATGAAGACTGCTGTCTTTTTCAAGCCCATGATGGTGCGCAGAACTAAAATGCTGGGCAGGGAAACCGCTGGGCCAGCCAGCAGCAGGGTCAGAGCTGGTCCACGACCCATGCCGGCTCCCAACAGACCTTCAAGAATGGGCACTTCGGTGAGTGTTGCGAAGTACATGAAGGCCCCGGAAACCGCTGCGAAGAGATTGGCACCAAAGGAGTTGCCGCCTACGAGGTTGGCTATCCACTGGGAAGGTATCAGACCCTCTTGATTGGGGCGTCCCAACAGAAGGCCCGCCACCAGCACGCCGGCCAGCAGCAAAGGGAGGATTTGCTTGCCGAATCCCCAACTGGCTTCAAACCAGTCCTGCAAGTCACCCTTTTCGCTGGCAATGGCCCAGGCGAAGACAACGGAAACTGTTGCAAAGATGGCCACGGGGCCGCCGGGCCAAAGAGCTGCTCCTGCACCGGCCAAAGCAACGACTGCGGGTTTCCACCAAGGCAGGCCATACCAGGTGCTCAGAGTGGCTGCCAGGCCCAGTGCACCGGCTCCGGTCAACCACCATTTGAGGCGAAAGACGGTCTCGAAGAAACCAGTTCCGCCGCTGCCCCAATTGGCGAAAATCAGGATGGCGACCATGGACAAAAAGGTCAAACCGGTTTGGTAAAGTGGGCGGGATTCTTCCTCGGGCATGGCGGCTGCGGTGAGGCCCGATTCGCGCTCGTCCTTGCGGAAAATAAAATGCATCAGCAGGCCGATCACGATACTGAAAACAACGGCACCAATTGCCCGGGCCAACCCGATATCCGGTCCCAAAACCCGGGCGGTCAAGATGATGGCCAGGGCGTTGATGGCGGGTCCGGAATAGAGGAAAGCTGTTGCGGGTCCGATGCCGGCGCCCATGCCATAGATGCCGGCAAAAAGAGGCAGCACCGTGCATGAGCAAACTGCCAGAACGGTTCCCGAGATGGAGGCGACACTGTAGGCGACAACTTTTTTGGCGCCGGCGCCGAGGTATTTCATGACCGAGGCTTGGTTGACGAATACTGAAATGGCTCCGGCGATGAAGAAGGCGGGTATCAGACAGAGCAGAACGTGCTCTCGGGCATACCAGTGGGTTAATGCGAGGGCTTCATGCACGGCCTCGTTGAAACGGATTGAATTGATGGGCAAATGATAAAGGGCGGCGAAGAGGATCACCCCGATCGCTAGAGGTTTGGCCTCGTTCTTCCAGGTCACTTGACATCCTCCAACTGGATGGGCTGGCCGGTTCCGTTGATGACGCTTTCGACACAACCATAGAAGGTGGTGATGCAAGGGCATTCGAGCTTGTAGAAGACCTGGTTGCCGCGTTTTTGGCTGGATAGAATTCCTGCATTTCGGAGCACGGCCAGATGTCGGGAGACGGTGGACATGTCGGCGTCGACCGTTTTGTTCAAATCCAAGACACAGAGCTCACCACTGGCCAAAGCGTCGATGATCGCCAGGCGTGAGGGGTGGCCCAAAGCTTTAAAAACGTCGGCTCGGGCTTGCAAAACTTGTTTTTGGCTGGTGGAAATGGGTTGTCCTCTCGAATGGGCCGATTGAGTAATGGGGTATTTGGCAAAATACGCAAATACCAGGAAAAGTCAATAATAAAGGGTCATTCATTAAAACTGAAATGGCGACTTATTGGAAATGGGATGTCATTATTCATCCCCCCAGGGCGTGTTGACCAAAGCTCAAGTCCGCTTGGTTAAAATCAACAATCAGGAATCACATACGCCAAGACACACCAGAAATGAAATCCAGTGCCCAGCAAAACAAAGATATGCCACAAGGCATGATGATAAGGGAAACCACGCCAGGCATAGAAAACAGCGCCTCCAGTGTAAGAAAATCCCCCGGCCGCCAAAAGAATCAACGCGCGAAAAGGCAGCTCCTTGGACAATGGATACCAAGTCACCACCAGCAACCAGCCCAAAACAATATAAAAAACCAAGGATAGCTTTCTCCAGGGCCGATGCATCACTACTTCATAAATAATTCCGAGAATCGACAGGCCCCAGACCACACCAAACGACGACCATCCCCAGCCACCCCAAAGAACGGACAAGGCAAAGGGTGTATAGGTCCCGGCAATCAACAAATAAATACCGCCATAATCCATCAATTCGAAGACCCGTTTGGCTCTTTTGGCGGTCAAGGCGTGGTAAAGGGTGGATGAGATATAGAGAAAAACCATCGAGGCGCCGAAAATACTAATACCCACCATCAGCCTGGCGTTGTGGCAGGGATAGGCATTCACGATCATGATGACCAACCCGGCGATGCTCCCCAAAACGCCCACCCCATGGGTGATGCTGTGGGCAATCTCTTCGCCCTGGGAAAAATCGTGGTCAGCGAACGCGCCACGTGTTTGAGTGCTTTTATCCAAGGGCCACATCCAAGGTCATCATCACCGCAAAACCAACCATGGCGCTGATGGTTGCAAGGTCGGTGTTTTTTTGCAACTGCGATTCGGGGATCAGTTCTTCAATCACTACAAAAATCATGGCTCCGGCGGCAAAGCTGAGGGCATAGGGCAGGATGGGACGCATCAGCAAAACCGCAGCCGCACCAATTACGCCGGCTATGGGCTCCACTATCCCCGAAGCCTGGCCATACATGAAAGATTTGCGGCGGCTCCATCCTTCACTTCGCAGGGGAGCCGATACGGCCAAACCTTCGGGAAAATTTTGAATCCCGATCCCAATGGTCAGGGCTACAGCAGCGCCCAGGGTAGCTTCCGGAACACCTGCGGCCACGGCACCGAAAGCCACGCCCACAGCCAACCCTTCAGGTATGTTGTGCAAAGTGATGGCCAACACCAAAAGAACGCTGCGGTGCCAGCCGGTTTTGATGCCTTCAGCTTCTTCATCGGGAAATCCAAGGTGAAGGTGAGGCAGAATCTTGTCCACAGCCATCAGGAAAGCGCCACCAGACAAAAACCCAATGACGGCCGGCAACCAGGGAGGCTTCCCGGCGGCTTCAGACATGGCGATGGCCGGTGCCAATAAAGACCAGAAGCTGGCAGCGATCATGATCCCGGCGGCAAAACCGAGCATGGAATCAAGCAGTTTGCGGTTGACCTTATTGAACAGAAAAACCACCGACGCCCCAAGGGCGGTGACGCCCCAGGTGAAGGTGGTGCCCAACAGCGCCTGCTTGACCGGATGCATCTCCACAAACCATTGAGGAATAAATTCAGGCATTGTTAACCTCTCCAGTTCTTTTCCTCGAGGGGTTTGTTCATGAGAATTTCTTCAATGCTGTCCAGAACTTCAGGCGTCAATTGCTCGGCAACTT